>JAMFSG010000338.1 GCA_026225155.1 Verrucomicrobiota bacterium | reverse complement strand
GGTGAATTCGCCTTTTGCAAATGCGCGCGATTCCGCAAGCGCATTGGTCAAATCCGATTGTAAATCTGCCGGCAATTTTTTGTGATAAAACGCCGCCGCCGTATAGGCGGGCAAAATCAGTGGATACGGCAGATCGTTTCCCGTGTCGCCGCTGATCGTCGCAAAATCCAAAACGCCGGAAACCAGGATCAAGCCGTTCAGATACATTCCATAACGTCCGCGCAGATGATCGGCCAGACCGGCGGCGCGGAAAACGCCGTAACTTTCGCCGCACAAAAATTTTGGCGAGAGCCAGCGTTCATGCCGTGTCGTCCACAAGCGGATGAATTCGCCGACGCAATCCAGATCCGCTTCGTCACCGAAAAATGCGTCCGTTTTTTCATCCTTCGCCACGCGGCTGAAACCGGTTGCGACCGGATCAATGAAAACCAGGTCGCTCGCGTCCAAGATGGAATATTCGTTGTCCACCAACGAAAACGGCGGCGCGGGTTGCGAACCGTCGGGATTCATTTTCACGCGGCGCGGGCCGAGCGCACCGAGATGCAGCCAGACCGAAGCCGAACCCGGTCCGCCGTTGAAACTGAAAGTCACCGGCCGCGTCGCCGTGTTGGTCACGCCCAGCCGCGTGTAAGCGACGTAAAAAATGGACGCGCGCGAAGTGCCGTCGGCTTTCAGGATCGGCAGCATTCCCGTTTCCGCCGCGTAAGTCACCGGCTCGCCCGCGATGGTGACGGTGTTCGTCACGCGCATCGGCGGATGCGCCGCGTCGGGAATTTTTATGGCGACAAAATTATTGGTGGCGGATGAATTGGTGCCGGCCGGTTCAGCGGCGCGGATAACCGTTGTCAGCGCAAGGACGGCTAAGGAAATGGTAATGACCTTTTTCATTTGATGATTTATTTTTTTGCGACCGCTAGAACGTGACGCTGATTCCGACGCTATTGCCGCCGGAACCGTTCAAAAATCATCTGCCTGAAAAGCGGCGAACGCCAGTTTGTTTTATAAAACTGGAGCCGTTCAAATTGCCGCCGCGATCGCATCGCCCATTTCGCGCGTGCCGATCTTGCGGGCGTTCGTTTCGCTGGTGCTGAAAATATCGCCGGTGCGGTTGCCGGCTTCGATAGCGGTTTTCACGGCGCGTTCGATGGCGGCGGCGGCATCGTTCAAACCGAAGCTGTGGCGCAGCATCAACGCGACGGACAAGATTTGCGCGATCGGATTCGCCAGATTTTTTCCGGCGATGTCCGGCGCAGTGCCGCCCGCAGGTTCGTAAAAGCCGAAAGTATTTTCGTTACTCGTCGCGCCGAGGCTCGCGCTGGGCAACATTCCGAGCGAACCGGCGAGCGCGGCAGCTTCGTCGCTCAAGATGTCACCGAACATATTTTCGCAGAGCATCACGTCGAACTGCGTCGGGCGCAGCATGAGCTGCATCGCGCCATTGTCCACGAACATGTGTTCCAGCGTTATGTCGGGATAATTTTTACCGACGCGGGTGACCACTTCGCGCCACAAAATTCCATTTTCCAAAACATTCGCCTTGTCAATGCTCGTCAGTTTTTTGCGACGCAATTGCGCGGCCTTGAACGCGACGTGCGCGATGCGTTCGATTTCCGGCGTCGTATAAACCATCGTGTCAATCGCGCGAAAATTGCCGCCGCCGAGATCCTCGGTTTTTTTCGGCTGGCCGAAATACATTCCACCGGTCAATTCGCGCACCACCAAAATATCAATGCCATCGCCCTGACGTTCCTTCGCGAGCGGACAGGCATGCGCGAGGGCTTTGGGCAATTGCACCGGACGCAAGTTGGCGAACAAACCAAATTCCTTGCGGATGCGTAGCAGCGCGGCGCGTTCGGGCCGTTCTTCTTTCGGAATTGTTGGGTCACGATCCGGCAAGCCGACGGAGCCGAATAAAATGGAATCGGATTTTTTGCAGAGTGCGAGCGTCGCGTCCGGCAGAGCTTTTCCCGCTGCGTCAATGCCCGCCCAGCCAACGGGTGCTTCGGTGATCTCGGTGGTGAAGCCGAATTTTTTTTCGGTCGCGCGCAGAATCTTGATGGCTTCGCGCATGACTTCCGGGCCGATGCCGTCGCCGGCCAACGCTGCAATTTTGAAATTTTTCATAAATCAGGAACGGCGATTCTAATTTTTTCCGGCGCGGAAACAATTGAAAAACGAAACTCAAAAGTGACGTGAGAATGAGGAAACAATTCAATAGCTGCATTTGAACTTCATTTCCATCTTTCGAAAATTTTACAAATTAGCGATTCCGTATCGAACCTGGTTTCGCCGCGCACCGCTTCCGCGCGCTGGATGAATTGAAACGAACCACCAGCGAAGAAAATTTTAAGGAAGACAAAGTGACGGTTTGATTTTTAGACAGAATTCACAGAACGAACAAAATTCAATTCTGAAAATTCTGCCACTCCACCTTAAAAATTACTAATTTGGATTTTGTGGCGGCGGCGTGGTGTTTGCTTTTTCCCAAACATCAAAATTTCCGTCGTAGGAAGTTGCGACGAAAACGCTGCCGTCAACCAAGCCATAAACACGATGCCATGTGCCGTCGGGAGCTTGCTGTGACATGTCTTCACGGGAAACAATCATTCGCGGGTATTGCTCATAGACATTGGTTATTCCGGCCATATTAAGAACATCAAGATTAACAAATTCTACATCACCAGTGCGTAATGTTTCATACAATTTTGATCCAAGTTCATTTGTTATTTGCTCAAAATTTGTTGCATATTGGTTATTATTGTCGCCGGCGTAAATCCGTTCAGCTAGACCAAGCTCTTTCATATCGTTCACGGTTGTAATTTCATGCTTTTTGAATTTTTCTTGAACAGCCAAATTTTCCGCCAATTTTTCTTCGGCGGTTTGAGTTTTTTGATTTGCGGTGGCTTTTTGTTCCTCTGCTTCGCTTGCCTG
>JAMFSG010000337.1 GCA_026225155.1 Verrucomicrobiota bacterium | reverse complement strand
CATAACAAGACGCTCGCCGCGCAGCTTTACGCAGAGTTCAAAAGTTTTTTTCCGCACAACGCCGTGGAATACTTCGTCAGCTACTTCGATTACTACCAGCCCGAAGCCTACATTCCGCGCACCGACACGTTCATCGAAAAAGATTCCAGCCGCAACGAGGAGATCGAGCGCCTGCGACTCTCGACGATGAGTTCGCTGTTTTCGCGGCGCGACGTGATTGTCGTCGCGAGCGTCTCGTGCATTTACGGCATCGGCAGCAAGGAAGATTACGCCGCGCTCGTGATCCCGTTGCGCGTCGGCATGGAGATTTCGCGCGAACAATTTTTATCGCGCATGGTGGACTTGCAATATTCGCGCAACGACATCGCGTTCGAGCGCAGTAATTTTCGTGTGCGCGGCGACACGGTCGAAGTCTGGCCCGCCGGTCGCGAAGACGGTTTGCGCGTCGAATTTTTCGGCGACACGATTGAAAAGATCACGCGCTTCGAGCCGTTGACGGGAAATAAAATCGAAGTTCTCCAGTCCAACACGATTTTTCCCGCGAAACAATTCGTCACGACCGGCGACAAAATGAAACGCGCCGCGCTCGCCATCCGCGAAGAATTGCGCACGCGCATCGTGGAATTTGAACGCGACGGAAAATTGCTCGAAGCGCAGCGCATCAAGATGCGCACGGAATTCGATCTGGAAATGATGGAAGAAATGGGTTTTTGTTCCGGCATCGAAAATTATTCGCGCCACATCGCGAATCGTCCCGTCGGTTCGCGCCCGACAACATTATTCGATTTTTTCCCGGACGATTATCTGCTCGTGATTGACGAATCGCACGTCACCGTTTCGCAGATCGGCGGCATGTATGAAGGCGACAAATCGCGCAAAACGGTTTTGGTGGATCACGGTTTTCGGCTGCCGAGTGCGCTCGACAATCGTCCGCTGAATTTTCTGGAATTTCAATCGCTGCAAAACCAAACCATTTACGTCAGCGCCACGCCTGCACCGCGCGAAATAGGCTGGTCGCAAGGCAAAGTTGCCGAACTCGTATTGCGCCCGACCGGCTTGATTGATCCACGCGTCACGATCAAACCGCTCAAAGGCCAGATTGATGATCTGATGGAAGAGGTCCGCAAACGCGGCGATAAAAAAGAACGCACGCTCGTTACGACCTTGACCAAACGCACGGCGGAAGAGCTCACGGATTATCTGCGCGACATCGGCATCCGCGTGCAATATCTGCACAGCGAAATTGACGCGATCGAACGCGTGGAAATTTTGCGCGCGCTCCGCAAAGGCGAATTCGACGTGCTCGTCGGCATCAATCTGTTGCGCGAAGGTCTTGATCTGCCGGAAGTTTCGCTCGTCGCGATTTTGGACGCGGACAAGGAAGGTTTTCTGCGCAGCGAAACCAGTTTGATCCAGACCGCCGGACGTGCCGCGCGGCATCTGAACGGCGAAGTGATCCTTTACGCCGACGTGATGACGCAGAGCATCCAGAAATTTCTCGCCGTCACCAAATATCGTCGCGAACGGCAGATCGCCTACAACACGGAACACAACATCACACCGCGCAGCGTCAGTCGCGCCGTCGAAGAAAGTTTGTCTGTCTACCAAGCCACCCGCAAAGAGGCCGACGACGTGATGTTGCGCGAAGCCGGCGGCGACATTGACATCACCGCGACGATCCAGGAACTCGAAGGCGACATGATCAAGGCCGCCGAAGATCTGCAATTTGAAAAAGCCGCGTTGCTTCGCGATCAAGTCAAGGAATTGAAACGCATGTTGAACGGCGAAAAAGCGGAAACGAAGCCGGTGAGTTATCGGAAATCAAAACGGGCGCGAAAATGAGGATAATAATCAGCCGCCGATGAACGCATAAACTTCGTTTGTTGCATCATTTACCCACCATCCTTCGCTCCAACCTTGAACAGCTTCGCTTTCATGATGCCGGTAAAAAAACTTTGAATTCGGCATATTTGTTGGCTGCCACCAATTCCAAGAATTTTTTGAGTATGCTCTCGCGCTGAAACCAGAAAAGTCTTTAACTCCTTCGTCTGGAATTTCTGCAGGCACTTCAATTAACTTCTTGGCTTGGATAATTGTTGCAATATCAGATGGCGAAGCAGTGAAATGCACAAAGCCGGTGAAGAGTAACTGACGGCCCTGCTTAACATGCAATCCATTTGGAACAGGCATAGGTT
>JAMFSG010000336.1 GCA_026225155.1 Verrucomicrobiota bacterium | reverse complement strand
TTTAAGTTCCAGCCTCGCCGGCGGTAATGACAAGATTCAGGTCAACGGTGACCTGACCATGAACGGCAATAACATCAGCATCAATCCGGTCAGCGGCACGCTGGCTGACGGCACTTATCCGTTGATTGCTTACACTGGTAATTTCAATGGTTCAATCGGCATGGCGACCACAGTTTATCCTACCGCCTACACACTTGTTCTGACTAACAACACGGCGACGAAACAAATCCAAGTCATCGTCTCCGGCACGCTCGCTCCAAGTTTACTGATTTGGAATAATGCCAGCGGCAGTGGCCAGTGGGATATTGGCAGTTCCGCCAATTGGTCGAACGCGACCACTCATGCCTCTTCCAGTATCTTTAATACTTTGGATTCGGTGGTGCTGGATGATTCAATCCTAACGGCCGCAAATCCAATCACGAACATCACCATCGCTTCAACGGTAGTTCCGGCGGTGATTACCAACAATTCAACGGTCAATTATACGTTGAGCGGTTCCGGCAGCTTGAGCGGTTCCGGCAGCTTGGTAAAACTTGGTTCCGGCACGCTCGGCTTGAACGTCGCTGGTAATTTCACCGGACCGGTGATCATCGGCGGCGGCACATTGAAAACGGTCGGTAACAACACGTTGGGATCGGTTGCCTCCATCACTGTCACCAATGGCGCTACGTTCGACTTCGACGGAAACGGTTATAGCCGGACCAACCCGATCATCCTTTCCGGTAGCGGTGTGAATGGCGTCGGCGCAGTCTATAATAGTGCGGGCGGCATTTATGGTGAAGTCTTAAACCTTGTTCTGGCCGGAGATGCCTTGATTGGTCAAAATGGAAACGGTCGTTACGATATGTCAGCCGGCTCGCAAATTTCCGGCGCTCACAACCTGACCATCAACTATGGCAGCCCTACTGGTTATGGCGGCGAAATAGACAACATCACCGTTGGTTCCACGGTTCAAGGCATTACGATAACTAACAGTGTCATCGGGCTTAAGCACATGGCGAATGCCTTTCAAAATCCGGCTACCGTGGTTACTTTAACTACTAACTCTTTAATAACCTTCTACAATGACGGCGGCTCAAACGGCCTCAATGGGAGTTTGCATCTACTAGGTGGCAGCCAATTGACAATGAATAACGGCATAAGCGTGATGTTAAACGGCAACAATATCACCGCTGAAAACAATGCATTCCTGCAAACCTATTCCTCAACCAATGACATTACCATCGACAGTCCGATCACATTGAATGGTATTCTTCACATTTCACTGGGTGACCATAATATCTATTTCACCAATGTCATTAGTGGTTCCGGCGGCTTCTTCATGGATTATTACAACCATGCGATGATTCTTTCCGCCGCCAACACTTACACCGGCCCGACGGTTATCAATAACGGTTTGCAAGTGACGTTGACCGGCAATGGCTCGATCTCGCAAAGCTCGCTCATCTTCTTCGGCGGCGGCAATCCGACTGCGGTCCACTTGGATGCCAGCGGACGCCCTGACAACACTTTGACGCTCGCCAGCGGCCAGACTTTGGCTGGTGTCGGCGCGTTCAACGGCAACTTGGTTGTCGGCGCAGGCGCGACCGTCTCGCCCGCTGGCACAAACGTGACTCTTGGCACGACCGCCGGCGCCAACGCGACCGGCATCATCGGCGTGGCAAATAATGTCACCTTGAATGGCACGACCGTCATCAAGCTCAACGGCTCCGGCGTCAATGACTCCATCCAGACGATCAATGGCGGCATCACCTACGGCGGCACGTTGAACTTGGTCAACATCAGTGCAACACCGTTGGCCAACGGCAATAGTTTCCAAGTCTTCAGTGCCACGAGCTATGCCGGTTCGTTCACGAGCATCGTGCCGGCCACGCCGGGCGCCGGTTTGGCTTGGGACTTGTCGCAATTGAACAGCGGTATTATCGGCGTCACGACGGGCGGCGCAACCGGCCCGGTGATCAATGGCACCACCGTTTCCGGCGGCCAGTTGATCTTCAACGGCACTGGCGGCACGGCGGGCAATCATTACGCGGTGTTGACCTCAACCAACCTGGCCAATCCGACATGGACGTCGCTGGTGACCAACACGTTTGGTGCCGGCGGCTCGTTCAGTGTGACCAACACCATCACCGCGGGAACACCGCAACGGTTCTATCGCATCCAATTAGTGCCGTAAAAATTAAATTAACCGCCGCCAGCTCGAAGCATGGGCTGACGGCGGTTGACCAAAACAGGAAGTCTCTAAAATTTATTTGTATGAGAAGCACAAGCCAGTTCAAACCAGTTGCACGTCGCTCAGCCTTTACCCTGATCGAGCTCTTGGTGGTGATCGCCATCATCGCCATTCTGGCAGCCATGTTATTGCCCGCCCTATCACGCGCAAAGTTGAGGGCGCAGCAGATCAGTTGCGTCAACAGCCTCAAGCAATTGACCTTGGCTAACATCATGTATGTCAGCGATAACAAGGTCTGGGTAGGGCCGCTCAGCACCAACATTGCCTTCAGTCAAGGTGATTGGATGGGAGCCATGTTGAATTATTATGCCAACACCACTAATATATTATTTTGCCCGGTCGCACCTGATAAAGGCGCGGTCGGAGGTGGCAATACGTTTGGGACGGCGGATAAGGCTTGGGATTTGGTTTCTGGGACCAATTATTCCAGCAGTTATGGCTACAACGATTGGCTGGCTGGAAATGGCTTGCGCTCTCCCAATCCCTACCCTAACGGCGGTTTCAAAAATGATTCCAGCCTTCAAAATTCAGTCCTGACGCCCATGTTTTTGGATGCGACTTGGCTCAATTTCGATCCGATTGAAAGCGATGCCCCCGCGCGTGACTTATACAATGGCGGCGGCGGCGGCGGACCGTCCGGCATGGCTCGGATCACGATTGCGCGGCATGGCGGACGTTCGGCGAGCGCGGCACCAAAATCCGTTCCAGCAGGAACGGCGATGATAGGAACCATTGATATAGGATTTGCGGATGGGCATGTCGAGCAAGTGAAGCTCGAAAATCTATGGACTTTATATTGGCATCGCGACTGGAAAACGCCGACGCCGCGTCCGTTTTAACGTGACTGGGATAAACTCAAGGGACAAGATTCTACTCTGAAAACAAGGCGGTAAAATCGCAACACCGGGCAGGATTTTTTAAGGAAAAGTAAATACGCGGGGGATTTAATCTGTCCGTTTCAAACATCCGCTTTGACTTGATCCATAAAAAATTGTCCGCAACAAAAACACATGATCACGGCTGTCCAAAATGAAACGTCCGAACTGAAGGCCGATTACAATCTCGGCTACGTCTGGCTTATTTCGGTGGTGGCGGCGATGGGCGGATTACTCTTCGGCTGGGATTGGGTTGTCATCGGCGGTGCGAAACCGTTTTTTCAACGTTACTTCGAGCTGACCACGGAAGCGCAGATCGGTTGGGCGAACAGTTGCGCGCTTATCGGTTGTTTAATCGGCGCGCTCGCGGCGGGCGGATTGAGCGATAAGTTTGGCCGTAAAAAATTATTGATCGCCGCCGCGCTGATTTTCACCGTCACTTCATTGGGCAATGCGCTTGCCAATAACTTTGACGTATTCATCGCGTGGCGGATTTTTGGCGGCGTGGCCATCGGCCTCGCATCCAGCCTTTCGCCGATGTATATCGCCGAAATCGCGCCCGCGCAGATTCGCGGCAAACTCGTCGCCATCAACCAACTCACCGTCGTCGTCGGCATTTTACTCGCGCAATATATCAACTGGTAGCTCGTGCGCGATCTGCCTGTCGGCGCGCCTGACGAATTTATCCGCATCTCGTGGTTCGGCCAACAGGGTTGGCGCTGGATGTTTGGTTTGACCGCCGCGCCCGCCCTGCTCTTTTTCATTGGAATGTTTCTGGTTCCCGAAAGTCCGCGCTGGCTCGCAAAAAATGGCAAAGCCAATCTCGCCCGCAGCATCTTGAAAAAAGTCGGCGGCGAAAATTATGCGAACGCGGCCACGGCAGAAATTCAATCCACACTTGCCAGTGAAGAAATCCAGCGCGTGCGCTTCGCGGATTTGCTGGAACCGAAGATGCGCAAGGTCATCGTGCTCGGCGTCGTGCTCGCGGTCTTTCAACAATGGTGCGGCATCAATGTCATTTTCAATTATGCCGAGGAAATTTTCCACGCCGCCGGTTATGACATTTCCACCGTGCTGAAAAACATTGCGTGGACGGGTTCGGTCAATTTGGTTTTCACGCTCGTCGCCCTTGGCGTCGTGGATCGCGGCGGACGTCGTCCGCTGATGCTGTTCGGTTCCGCCGCGCTCGCCGTCATTTATATCGCGATGGGTTTTTGTTATCACGAAAGCGTGAAGGGGTTGCCGATGTTGCTTTTGGTTTTGGCGGCAATCGCCTGTTACGCGATGTCGCTCGCGCCGGTGACGTGGGTGGTCATCTCCGAAATTTTTCCGAACCGCATCCGCGGCGCGGCAATGGCCGTCGCCGTTTCGTCGTTGTGGATTGCGTGCTTTCTTTTGACTTATACCTTTCCAATGTTAAACGCACAACTCGGTTCGGCGAGAACCTTCTGGCTCTACGGCGCGATTTGCGTCGCGGGATTTATTTTTGTCTTTTTCAAACTGCCGGAGACCAAAGGCAAAACCTTGGAGCAAATCGAAAAGGATTTGGTGGATTAAAATTTTCAACCGATGAATCGAACGGACATTTCTAATTTGAACGGAAAATCAAACGGCGTCGAAAAAATTTCGCGTTCGCGTAATGGCAGTTTGCCCACCACTGCCGTCGAAGTGCGCGCGGAAGATTTGGTCATTCCCACTTACCTGCCCGCGCCGCCGGATAAAAATCCGATGTTTCTCGAAAAGCGCGTGTATCAAGGCAGCAGCGGAAAAGTCTATCCACTACCATTCACGGACCGCATCGCGGAAAAACCGGTTGACCGAAAATGGAAGGCGATTTGGATCGAAAATGAATTTATCCGCGCAATGGTTTTGCCGGAGATCGGCGGTCGCATACACGTTTTGCAGGACAAGACGAACGGCTACGACGTGATTTACAATCAGTCGGTCATCAAGCCCGCGCTCGTCGGCCTCGCCGGGCCGTGGATTTCCGGCGGCATCGAATTCAACTGGCCGCAGCATCATCGGCCCGCGACTTTTTTGCCGGTGGATTTTGAGATCGAGGAACACGCCGACGGCTCGAAGACGATCTGGTGTAGCGATCACGATCCGATGTCGCGCATGAAAGGCATGCACGGCGTCTGCCTGCATCCGGGCAAAAGTTTTCTTGAACTAAAAGTGCGCGCCTACAACCGCACGCCGTTCGTGCAAACTTTTCTCTGGTGGGCGAACGTCGCGACGCGCGTGAACGAAGCGTATCAAAGTTTTTTTCCGCCGGATGTTTCTTACGTCGCCGACCACGCGCGCCGTTCGATGAGCGAATATCCGCACGCGAAAGGATTTTATTACGGCGTCAACTACGGCGAACGCGGCCAAAAAGGAATTCCGCAAAATGAAATTCCATCGCAATTCATTCCGCCGCATGCTGACAATTCAAAATTAAAAATTAAAAATTCAAAACTGCCAGACTACGCGCCGAACGATTTGAGTTTCTACGCGAACATTCCCGTGCCGACGTCTTACATGTGCATGGGCAGCAAAGAAGATTTTTTCGGCGGCTACGATTATTTCGCGCAGGCGGGAATCGTCCACGTCGCAAACCATCACATTTCGCCAGGCAAAAAACAGTGGACGTGGAGCAATCACGAATTCGGCTACGCGTGGGATCGCAACTTGACCGATGCCGACACGCGCGGCGAATTTCCGCCCTACATCGAAATCATGGCCGGCGTTTACACGGACAACCAGCCCGACTTCAGTTTTCTTCAGCCCGGCGAAACGAAATCGTGGAGCCAGTATTGGTATCCGATCCAAAAAATCGGCGCGGCGCAACACGCGAATCTGGAAGCGGCGATCAATTTCAAAATTACAAAAGACGAATTGCAGCTTGGTGTTGCGGTCACGAGCAATCAGCCGAATGCGACGATTAAAATTTCCGTCAAAGGAAAAGAAATCACGAAACTCGAACGCGATTTGTCGCCCGCGATTCCGTCCGTTGAAAAAATTGCGCTGCCAAAAAATGTTGCGGAAACCGATTTGAAAATTTCGGTGAGCGATAAAGCTGGACGCGAATTGATTTCTTATCAGCCAAAGCCGCGCGTCAAACAAGAAGTTCCGCCGCCCGCGACCGAACCGCCCGCACCCGAAGAAATCAAAAGCAACGACGAGCTTTTCATCACCGGTTTGCATCTGGAGCAGTATCGCCACGCCACGCGTTCGCCGGAAATTTATTGGCGCGAAGCGTTGCGTCGCGATCCGCTCGACGCCCGTTGCAACAACGCGCTCGGCTTGTGGCATTTGAAACGCGGCAAATTTGCCGAAGCGGAAAAACATTTTCGCCAAGCCATCGAACGCCTGACGCGTCGCAACTCAAATCCTTACGACGGCGAGCCGCTTTACAATCTCGGCCTGTGCCTGCGCTATCAATCCATTGGTAGGAATCGAGGTGACGAGATTCATTATTCAAAAACGAAAAATAGTCAGAGACTCCTTACGTCGTCGCCTCCAGAAGATGCAGCTTACGATTTGTTTTACAAAGCGACATGGAATCAAGCCTGGTGCGCCGCCAGTTTTCATGCGCTGGCGGAAATTGATTGCACGCGGAAAAATTGGGCAACCGCGCTGGAGCATTTGAACTGTTCGCTGCGTTTTGACACGGACAATCTGCGCGCACGAAATCTGAAAGTGATTGTTCTCCGCAAATTAAACCGCCCGGACGAAGCGGATGAAATTTTGCGCAAAACACTAAAACTGGATCCACTCGATTGGTGGGTGCGACATTTGAAAGGCGAAAAGTTGAAGTGCGATTTGCAGACACGGCTCGACCTCGCCCATGATTATGCCCGAGCCGGATTTTTTGCAGAAGCGATTGAAACCCTGCGCGGTGCAGCGATGAACGCGGCCGATTTGCCGGATCAAAGCTGGGGCGCACTGCCGCTGATTGATTACACGCTTGGCTGGCTTTATGAAAAACTTGGCGACAAAAAAAATGCGTTGAAACATTTCAAGCAAGCCGCCGTATTGCCGTCCGATTATTGTTTTCCAGCGCGGCTCGAAGAAATATCCATTCTAGAATCCGCCATGCACGCAAATCCAAAAGATTCACGCGCGCCGTATTATCTCGGCAATTTGTTTTACGACCGCCGCCGTCACGACGAGGCAATTCGTCTGTGGGAAAAATCGGCCGAGCTCGATCCGAAATTTTCCGTCGTCTGGCGCAATCTCGGCATCGGCTATTTTAATATCCAGCAGAAACCGACAAAAGCGCGCGCAGCTTACGACCAGGCGTTCAAAGCGAATTCGGCTGACGCGCGTCTGCTTTACGAACGCGACCAGCTTTGGAAACGGCTCGGTGAAAAACCGGCGAAACGTTTACGCGAATTGGGAAAATTTCCGCAACTCGTTTCGCAGCGTGACGATTTGAACATCGAGCTTTGCGCGCTTTACAATCAGACCGGCCAACCTGAAAAAGCAGCGCGACTGGTGGCAAGCCGACAGTTCCAGCCGTGGGAAGGCGGCGAAGGCGGTCCGCTTGGCCAGCACGTTCGCGCGCAACTCGCGCTGGGTCGCGCGGCGTTGGCGAAAAATGATTTTGCCTGCGCGAAAAAGCATTTTGAGTTCGCGTTGACTTCGCCGCGTAATTTGAGTGAAGCGAAACATCTGCTCGCGAACCAAAGCGATATTCATTTTTGGCTTGGCTGCGCATTCGCCGGATTGGGCGATGAAAAATCCGCGCGCGAACACTGGCTCATCGCCGCGAATTTCAAAGGCGATTTTCAGGAGATGAGCGTCCGCGCCTTTTCCGAGATGACCTTTTTTTCCGCACGCGCTTGGGAAAAACTTGGTCAAAGCGCGCAGGCTAAAAAACTTTTCCACGACTTGCTGGCTTATGCAAACCAGTTGCAGAAATCGCAGGCGAAGATTGATTACTTCGCCACGTCACTGCCGACGATGTTGCTGTTCGATGACGACTTGCAATTTCGCCAGGAAACAGCGGCGCTGTTTTTGCAAGCGCAAGCGCAGCTTGGCCTCGGCAAAAAAAAGGTGGCAAAATCACTTTTGCAAAAAGTTTTACAACGCGATCCGAACCATGCGCTGGCGGCGGATTTGTCGGACGAAACAAAATCATGATTTGTAAACGATGAAAAAATTTCACGTTCAAATTTCTTCGCCGGACGATTTTGAAAGACCGCATACTTTTCATCTGACAATCTACGCGAAACCATGAAAGCCATTGCCCATTCCTGTGCGGTCGAATCGCTTCAAGGCTTTGAAGTTTTTCGGCTTGGCAATGATGATGTCGAACTGGCCGTTGTGCCGGAATTGGGCGCAAAAATCATTTCGCTGAAAAATGTGCAAACGGGCCGGGAATGGTTTTGGCAGCCGCCAGCCGGTTTGAAATTATTTCGCAATCAACTCGGCGATGATTTTTCCTGCAGTCCGCTTGTGGGCGCGGACGAATGTTTGCCGACCATCGCGCCCTGTTCGTGGCAAGGCCGCGCGCTGCCGGATCACGGTGAAGTTTGGAACACGGCGTGGAACGTAAATGACAACGCGTTTGAAAATGGGATTTTGAAAACGTCCGTGCGTTTGCCGATCTCGCCGTTTGAATTGGAGCGCACCATCGAATTGGACGGTGATGAGATTTGCTTTCGCTATCAGCTCACGAATCTTGGTTCGCATGAAGAATTATTTTTGTGGGCGATTCATCCGTTGTTGCAACTGCAGAAGGGCGATCAACTTGAATTGCCGAGAACGACGCGCGCTTTGTTGAACGGCGCAACTTGGGTGGACGCGATTGATTCGATGGTTCCCGAAAAAAAATGCGCAAAAGTTTTTGCACAGCCAGTAACCGAAAGCCTGGCGGGAATCCACAATCGCATCACCGGCGAGCGTTTGGAATTTATTTGGGATGCGGCGGAAAACAACACGCTTGGCCTGTGGCTGACGCGCGGCGGCTGGCACGGCCATCATCATTTTGCGATCGAACCGACCAACGCAAATGACGACGCACTGGCAATTGCCGCCGGACAAAAAAATTGCGGCAAAGTCGCGGCGAATGAGTCCGTGAACTGGCAATTGCGATTGCGAGTTTCATGACGGCAAAAAATTTGTGCTGTTAGGTTTGTGGCTTGTCCGATTGATTGTGGAGTTTATTTTCGCGCGCCCAATCATCGGCTTAAAGATTAAATTTTAATTATGAAATTGATTCGTTGTTTCGGTCTCGTTGTCATTTTGATTTGTTTTGCGCCGGCACTTTTTGCGGCCACCAAATTCAGCGTTGCGACCAAAACTTTTTCTTTGAATTTTGAAGTCGGCAGCGATGGTCGGCTTTATCAACGCGCGGTCGGCGGTGCCGATGCAAACGAAAAATTATTACGCACGGCTGAAAGTTATCCGCAGGCGGGCGACGGTTACGTTTGGGAACCGGCGCTGCAAATTGTGCACGCGGACGGCAACACTTCGACGGCGCTGGCTTTTGACAGCGTCACGCGGACGAACGATGAATTTGGCCGTGAACTGACGCAGATCAAATTGCACGATCCGGCTTACGCACTGGAAGTGACGTTGAATTTTCGCGCCGATCGCGAACGCGACGTCATCGAGCAGTGGACGGAAATTGTGAATCACGAATCCGGCGCGATCACATTGGAACGCATGGCTTCGAGCGCGTTATTGCTGCCGCCGAAAAATGTTTATCTGACACATTTCTTCGGCGATTGGGCGAAAGAAATGTTGTCGCCGATCACGGAACAAATCACGCCGGGCACGAAAGTTTTGGATTCCAAACTCGGCGTGCGCGCGGATCAATTTCAAAATCCGTCGTTCGTCATTTCGCTGGACGGCGCGCCGTCGGAAAATTCCGGACGCGTGCTCGCCGGTTCGCTCGAATGGTCGGGCAGTTTTGAATGCGCGTTCGACGACAACGGCGAAAACATCCACGCGTTGTGCGGCGTGAATCCATTTGCGTCCGCGTATCATTTGAATCCGAGCGAAACTTTTACGACACCAAAAATGATCTGGGTTTGGAGCGCGAACGGCCTAGGCGAGATGAGCCGCAAGTTGCACAGTTGGGCGCGCGATTACGGCATGCGCGACGGACATAAAACGCGCGCCGTGTTGTTGAACAATTGGGAAGCGACCGGTTTTGATTTTGATTTCAACCGCATTGCGAATTTGTTTCAACCCGCGAAAGATCTCGGCGTAGAATTATTTTTGCTCGATGACGGCTGGTTCGGAAATAAATATCCGCGCGTCAACGACCACGCGGGTCTCGGCGATTGGCAGCCGAACAAAAGTCGTTTGCCCGACGGCCTCGCGCCGCTCGCAGCCGCCGCGGTGAAAACGGGTTTGCGTTTCGGCATCTGGATGGAACCGGAAATGGTGAATCCGAAAAGCGAATTGTTCGAGCAACATCCCGACTGGGTGATTCGTGAGCCGAAGCGCGAATTAGAATTGCAGCGCAACCAACTCGTGCTCGACCTCACGCGTCCCGAAGTGCAGCAATTTGAAGCGGATTCCATCAGCAACATTTTGAACGTGCCGGACATCACTTACGCGAAATGGGATTGCAACCGTTATGTCACGCAGCCGGGTTCAAGTTATCTCGCGCCGGATCGGCAGTCGCATTTGTGGATTGATTATGTGAACGCGCTTTATGCGTTGATGGACAAAACGGCAAAAACGTTTCCCGACACGGAACTGATGCTGTGTTCCGGCGGCGGCGGACGCGTGGATTACGGCGCGCTAAAATATTTCCACGAATTCTGGCCGAGCGACAACACCGACCCGACGCAGCGCGTGCCGATGCAATGGGATTATTCTTATTTTTTCCCGCCGATGGCCATCGCGAGCCACGTCACGCATTGGGGCAACCGCCCGATGCACTTCGCGTGCAGCGTCGCGATGAGCGCGCGCTTCGGCATGGATTTGGATCTGAATAAATTGTCGGCGGAAGACAAAGCCATCTGCGCCGGCGCGATCGCGGCTTACAAAGAAATCCGCGATGTGACCGCGTTTGGTGATTTGTATCGCGTGGAAAATCCGCATGAAAATTATCGCGGCGCGATTGATTTCGTTTCGCCGGATAAAACGCGCGCGGTCGTTTTCGCGTTTCAATTGAAAGACGGCGAAAATGTTCCCGTGCATCCGCAAGGACTTGATCCGGCAAAAAACTACACTATTCATGAACTCAATCCCGCGCCCGGGCGCGCTCCAATTCCGCAAGAAGGTAAAACCTTCACCGGTATTGAGCTTATGCGCGATGGCATCACGCCGTCCTGCTCCAAAGCCGTCGAGGCCAGCGTCATTGAACTTGGCTCATGAACCAGCGTGAGTTTCATCAAAGAAAATCCATCATGTTTCAAAGGACTAAAAAAAATATCAGGACGTGTTTTCAAGATTCACCTTTAGCTGCGGAGCAGCGGGCGGCAGTAGCCCACGGTGCAACCGTGGGTAAAAGCCGGCCAGCAAAATCGAGCCCCAGAATGGGGCGAAAGAAAAGCCACGCTTGTTTTCTGCCGCCCCATCCGGGGCTAAATTATTCTCCCACAAATCAGTCCCACAGTTTCACTGTGGGCTATTTTCTTTGCGCCGCTCCGCGGCTGCTAGTTCAAGTTTTCAACCAACGTGCCAGTTTTCTTTCCATTATCGCCTTGATTGTCCTGGCTGGGAATATTGTTGCAGCGGACGAAACCAATAATTGGTCAGTCACTTCGCCGGATGGTCAATGCGTCATTTCTATTTCGCTTGATGACGGAAATTTGAGTTATCAAGCCAGGCGCAACGGAAAAACCGTGATTGAAAAATCACCGCTCGGTTTGCAGCGGGACGATCAGAACTTTGAACACTCCCTCGTTTTTGATAACGCCGGAAAAATTGAAAAACACCGCGAGAAATATGAATTATTCGCCAGCACGCAGCCGCGCGTGGATCACGTTTTGAATCACCGCACGCTGACGTTTCGCAATGCGAACAATGTTCCGATTGAAATCGAACTCGCGGCGGCCAACGAAGGTGTCGCGTTCCGTTATCGTTTCACGACCAACTCCAGCGACGTTCGCATCGTCGAATCCGAAGCGAGCAGTTTTGTAATTCCGCAAAATGCGCGCGGCTGGATGCAGCCATATCACGCCGCCGGACCTTATACGCCGGCTTACGAAGATTTTTTCTTTCGCGTTTCGCCCGGTGATGCGCCGCCGAATTCGCGGCAAAAAGCCGTCGGCTGGGCATTTCCGGCGCTGTTCAAAATTCCTGATGCTGACAGTTGGATTTTGATCACGGAAGCGGGCACGGATGAATCGTATTGCGCGTGTCATTTGAAACCGGATTGCGCGAACGGAATTTATCAGATCGCCTTTCCGCTCGCGAACGAAACGACGCGCGGTTACACAAATCAATTTTCGCCCGAACCGCGTTTTACTTTGCCGTGGACGATGCCGTGGCGCGTGATCGTCATCGGCAAATC
>JAMFSG010000335.1 GCA_026225155.1 Verrucomicrobiota bacterium | reverse complement strand
CGGCTGATGATGTCCACGCCGGAATATCAAGTAACGTGAGGCAAATATGAAAAACGAAATCACACTCCAAACGCGCCGCGAATTTTTGCGCCAGACCGTGCTCGGCAGCGCGCTGTCGTGGACGGTGCCAGCATTTCTCGCGGACACTTTTGCCGCGTTGCAAACACAGGCGGCGGATTCCGCCACGCAAATTATCACTGGCAAGGATTCAACTATTCTCGTCGTGCTGCAAATGGCCGGCGGCAATGACGGCCTCAACACCGTCGTGCCTTACAGCAATGATTTTTATCACAAGGCGCGTCCGAAAATCGGTTTGTCCGCGCAACAAATTTTGAAGATCAACGACAACATCGGCTTGCACGGTTCGCTCGGGGGTTTCAAAAATCTTTACGATTCGGGAAATCTCGCGGTCATTCAAGGCGTGGGTTATCCGAATCCGAACCGTTCGCATTTCCGCTCGACGGAAATCTGGCAGACGGCGAGCGATTCTGAACGGATAGAAAAATACGGCTGGCTCGGACGTTACTTTGATAATGCCTGTCAGGGCGCAGACCCGGCGGTCGGCGTGACGATCGGCAGCCAATTGCCCGAGGCGTTTTTTGCCAAACATCCGAAAGGAATTTGTTTCAACAATCCGCAGGACTATCGCTTTCGCGCCAACGGTGGCGGGACGGAAGAATCTTACAAAAAATTAAATGAGTTAGAAATGTCCGCGCCATTGCCCGACGGCGAAACGAATATGATGGAAACTTCCGGCGACATGTTGAATTCCGGCGGCAGCATCGCTTCGTTACCGGCGGGAATGCCGATGACCGGCGGGCGGGCGGTGGATTTCATCACGCGCACAGCACTCGACGCGCAGATGAGTTCCGACGAAATTCGCGGCATTGCGGCGCGGGTGCAAAATCAGGCGACTTATCCGAATTCTGGCCTGGCAAATTCATTAAAAATGGTCGCCAAACTAATCGGCGGCGGATTGCCGACGCGGATTTATTATGTCTCGCAAGGCGGTTACGACACGCACACGAACCAGGTCAATTCACAGCAACGTTTGTTTCAAGACCTCGGCGATTCGACCAAGGCGTTCGTGGACGACATGAAAGCGCAAGGTAACATGCAGCGCGTGCTCGTGATGACATTCAGCGAATTTGGCCGGCGCGTGAATGAAAATGCCAACGGCGGAACGGATCACGGCGCCGCCGCGCCGATGTTCATCGTCGGCAACAAAGTAAAAGGCGGATTGCTCGGCCAATATCCAAGCCTTGCGCCGCAGGACTTATATCAAGGCGACATCAAATACAACGTGGACTTCCGCAGCGTCTATGCTGGCGTGTTGGAAAGCTGGTTGAAAACCAAAAGCGCGCCGATCCTTGGCAAACAATTTCCGGCCTTGCAAGTGGTCTGATGAACAATGTGCTTGCCGACATTTTATCGGCGGCATCCTTTAATTTATCAGTTCAAAAAAATGACCGCGTCATGTTTCCACAAAGCGGTCGCAGAATTTCGGCAACTAATGATTACTTCTTGGCGGCTTTGATTTTCGCCCAGCGCGCTTTTTGGGCGGCGACGATTCTGGCGCGTCCGGCGGCGCTCATGGTTTTCTTCTTTTCGATGACCGGAGCGGCGGGTTTGGCCGCAGCTGTTTTGGAAGCACCGTTCAACGCGCTGTTGATGGATTGAAGCCGGGCTTCGAGGATGTTTTTCTCGGCGAGCAAAGTTTGGCGCAGCGAGACATATTGTTTTAGGGAATCAGTTTTAGTAGCCATAGGACGGATAAGTTAGCAATAAGTGCTGGCTAATGGCAAT
>JAMFSG010000334.1 GCA_026225155.1 Verrucomicrobiota bacterium | reverse complement strand
GATTTGCCGGACAATATTGCCGCCGAGATGCGCGACTTGTATCTGGTGCGAAAGCCTTGGAACGAACGCTCAAAGGAATTTGACGCTTATGCCCTTAATAAGAATGGCCTGAATAGCCGCTGGAATTACCGTTATACGGCTACCCAACAAGGCCCTTTCACCTGGACCTCCCATATCCTGTCCACGACCGCCAAGATCGCCAATGTCTATTGGCTGCATTACGCCTATTGGCCCGACTCGGAGTGGTTGCGCACAAACGGCTACCCCGTGATCCGGGGTGCGGCGGAGTTTTACCGGAACTTTCCTAATCTCTTCAAAGGCGACGACGGCAAATATCACATTCATCACGTCAACAATCTGGAAGAACAGCCTTGGGGCAGATCGGATACGCCGGAGGAACTGCTGGCCATGCGCGTCATCTTGCCCATTGCCATCCGCGCCTCGGAAATCCTGAACGTGGATGCCGACCTGCGTCCCAAGTGGCAGGAAATAGCGGACAACCTCCAGCCCGTTCCCCCTTCGCCCCAACCGGGCGAATACTATGATATCTGCACCCCGGTCTCGGATGATACCGCTTTGTTCAACAACCTGAAGGCATCTTACACCGGACTTGGCAGCCGCAAGGGAGGCGACGGGGGAAACCTAGGCATCCTTTCCCGGGAGCCCGTCATCGCCGCCAACCTCGGCATGGGTGAACTCATCAAGGCGGTTGTGCCCGGCCAGATGCGTTCCAGCCCCGAAACCAACGCTCCCGAAGCGCGCGGCGGCCGAAGCCAGTTAAGAAATCGCATGGCAGAGGGCGAAGGTCCCGGAGCGATTGAGTTTGAGAATCTGGGCAACGCCTCACACGGATTACAGAACGCATTGCTCCAAAGCGTTCCACCGTCCGCCGAAAAAGAGCCGATCAACACGGTCTTTCCGGCTTGGCCGAAAGGCTGGGATGCGCAGTTCACGCTCGCTGCGCGTGGTGCCTTTCTTATCAGCGCGTCGAGGCAAAACGACCAGACCGAATTCGTCGAAATCCTCTCTGAAAAGGGCGGCCCATGTATCCTGCAAAATCCCTGGCCGGATGGAGACATAACTGTCTATCGCAATGGCCAGATTGCGGAGGACGTTTCGGGCAAGTTGCTGACATTATCAACCACTGCCGGAGAACGCCTGGCGCTGGCTCCCAAGGGACAAGTTTCTGCCGCAAAGACCCTACGGTAAACGCGAAGCAACATTATCACTTCAATTCATACGGCGATTGATCATTGGATCGAATCATCACGCTTGATCCGATTGAGGAAAATACTCAGCTAAGCGCCTGCGGCGGAATTTGACCCAGGAAAAACTGGCCGAACTCGTGGAACTGAATACTCGCACCATCCAGAAAATCGAAGCCGGCCAGCTCAACCTTCTGCTCACCACCATCCTGCGATTGCAAAAAGCCTTGAGATGCCCTTGGGAAAACTTGTGGGATAAGTAAATATTGGCGTTTTCGCTTTACCACAAGAGGACAGTTGCAAAAATACACTTAATTTTCCTGCAATTTCCTACACAAAACATGTCAAAATACTGTCGTAATACGTCAGCGGCAGAAAATCAAAATAGCAGAATCATCCTTTAATTAAGCATATTTAATAGAGTTTTACAAAAAAACAAAGAGTTTTAAAAACCGTTTTCGATTCCCGGCAGGGTCGCCAATTTGATTTTCTTTAGGTTCCTCGCCCGTTTTAACTGTGGTGAATTTTTCGATCGTGACTTTGAAAGTTTTCACCGAAACTTTCGGAACGCAGCGACGATTCATCATCAACCGCTTTTTTTGAAAATGATTCCGCATGGAAATTTTGCCGATGAAACACATGAATAAATTTATCCCGCACGCGGCGTTGACATTGCTCTGCCTCGGTTTGACCGGTTGCCAGACGCATAAATCAATCGCGCCATTGAGCCATGGCTATGAAGAAGTCAAACATGCGGCGCATCCTTTTCTCACCGGAAATCAAACCCCGCGCATTTCCTTTGAGTATCGGACAGCGGACGATAAAACCATTTTGGTGTGGCCTTCATTGTATGGCGTCAAAGAAATCGTGACTGATGACCGGGCGATTTTTGTCGGGGACACCGCGTATGTGGATGCGGATTCCAACAAAAGCCTTCGGCCCCGGCTGTTTGCCGTGAAAGCCCCCGCGTTGCCGCTGGACATCACGGACGAAATTTTGTGGCGTTGGGCGAAGGCCAACGGCAAAAATTTTACCAAGACATTGAACAACTTCAACCTCATCATTCCCGAAGAAAAAAACGGCCAGTTAGAATTGCACCTGGAATTTTCACAGGGAGGTTATTTGCAGGATGATAACTGGCCGGACACCAGTGATTTGCAATTGAGCTGGCAACAAGTGTTAGACATCATGCGTTCCGTGGAAAAGAAAGGCGTTCCGGAAAAAGATTTGCGCTGGCAAACACCT
Organism: Verrucomicrobiota bacterium; assembly: GCA_026225155.1. Taxonomy (GTDB): domain Bacteria; phylum Verrucomicrobiota; class Verrucomicrobiia; order Limisphaerales; family UBA11358; genus UBA11358. The sequence continues at coordinate 7,638 of JAMFSG010000334.1, read as the reverse complement.
TACATCGGGGAAAAGTTTTAACCGTTCGTCAAAATAAAAAACGAAATTACCAAACCACAATGAAACTGCCGGGCGTTTTTCGTCGAACCAGCGAACCTTGAAGTGACCGGATTGTAACCCGTCCGTCATTTATTTGAAACCGATGGAAGACATCTTTCGCGTTTAATAATGACGATCCCAAAAATGAAAAACTTCCGCTTGAAATTTCAACATCGCTGCGCGCCCATTTTGTTTTCGCTGGCGCTGGCCATCACGCCGTTGCACGCGGCTGAAGATCAACCCAACTATCTTGCGTCCGATGAACCGCACGCCATCAATCTGCTCGCGCCGCCACCGTTGGCGGATTCTGACGAGCAAAAGTTTGACCTGGCCGAAGTCGTGGCGGTGCAACACGCCAGTTCCACCAACGATTTGGCCGCCGCGATGCTGCAAGACAAAGGCGTTTCGCTCGCTTACTTCGCACCGATCATCGGCGACGGGTTGGAAACCGGTAAATGGCCCGTTACGAAAGCTTTTTTGAAGCGGGTGCAAAAGGACGCGGACGGGGTGGTCAACGACGCAAAAAATTATTGGAAACGGCCGCGCCCGTATGTGGCTGACCCGACTTTGCTCATGGGCAAAGTTCAAAAAAGTTTCAGTTATCCGAGCGGCCATTCAACGGAGTCCATGACGCTGGCGCTGGTGCTGGCGGAATTATTTCCAGACAAACACGACGCGCTTGTGGCGGAAGCCCACGAAATCGGCTGGCACCGCGTGGAGATCGCGCGGCATTATCCGACGGATATTTTCGCCGGACGCGTGCTGGCGCAGGCCATCGTCCGTGACATGAAGAAAAATCCTGATTTCCAAAAAGACCTGGCTGCGGCTCAAACGGAAATTGCCGCCGCGCAAAAATAATTTCTCCGCCCGGAAAATTATTTTGTCGCCGCCGTGGATTTTGTTTCCGCCCAGCGAGCAAAAAGCCAGAGCAGATCGCTCAACCGGTTCAGGAAAATCAAAATCTCCGCGTTCGCCAGTTCGCCGGTCGCCTGCAGATCGAATACGCGGCGCTCGGCGCGGCGGCAGGTGGTGCGCGCGACATCGAGCGCGGCGGAATTCAAGGTTGCGCCGGGCGTCGCCCAGCCCTTGAAATTGATTTTTTCCTCCTCGATTTCGCGCACCAATTTTTCAAGTTTGGCCGGCAATTCCGGCTTGACGATTGCGTAGCCGTCCTTTGCGTAACGCGGCAAATCTTCCGTCAGCACGCCGATTTCGCCCATCACTTCCACGAGGCTTTTTTGGATCCACAATATATTGAGGCGGACAAAATCGCGCTCTGCCGTCGCGCGCGCCAGCCCGAGCGCGGCGTTCAATTCATCAATCGCACCGCACGCTTCGACGCGCGGATGGTTTTTCGGCACGCGCCGGCCATACATCAGTCCCGTCGTGCCCGAATCTCCCGTTTTGGTGACAATGCTCATTTTGAAATCGGCTTCAGAAAATCATTTCGGCAAATTTTTATTCGGGGAAACTTTTTTGGGCGCGGGTGATAAAATAACCGGCGCGGTCAATTTTTGATAATTCAAAATTCCGCGCACGATCGCCGCCGCCATCTGTTTGCGGTAACCCGCGTCGTAGATTTTTTTGCCTTCGCTTGGATTTGTCATGTAACCGCCTTCGATCAAAATCGCGGGCATCGTCGCGTCACGCAAAACGGCGAACCGCGCACGCCGCACGCTGCGATCTTCAACGTGCAGATTTTGCACCAGCGATTTTTCCATCTGATACGCGAGCAGCAAACTTTTTTGCTCATTGCGGTTGGCAATGGTAAAACGCGTGTCGGCGGTCGAACTAAATTCGCCGTTCTCGCTGTGATCATTCGATGACTTTGCGCCGACGGGCGTGATGCAATAAGTTTCCGGCCCGGAAACTTCATTTTTATCCGTCTGCGCCGAGTTGAAATGCAAACTCACAAACAGATCCGCGCCGCGCGCATTCGCGATCGCCGGCCGTGCCGGCAATTCCACGAACGCGTCCTTGTTGCGCGTGAGAATGACGTTGAAGCCGAGTTTTTGAAGCTGGTCGCGCAATTCAAACGCAAGCGGCAGCGTGTAATTTTTTTCGTAATGCGGAAAAAATCCTGGCGCGCGGTTGCCCGAATCTTTCCCGCCGTGGCCGGGATCAAGGCAGATCGTCATGATTTTTTTGGCCGATGGTTTCTGCGGATAAATCAGCGGACGGATCGCCGTTTCAATGTCCAGTTGCGAAATGAACGGGATATTTTTTTGATTGGCGATGGGAAAAGACAGCCGCACGTTCACGCCGTTGATTTGCGATTGCGCCGAATCCACGTCAAAAACCAGCCGCGAATTTCTATTCGTCAAAACAATCTCGTCGCCGCGATTGAGCGTAAAACCGTAAAAGCCGTTCGCGCGCGACCAGTCGGCAAGCGGAACATAATTCTGGCCGTTGATGGAAATGGCCCGCGACGACGTCACGCCCAAAATCAAAGCGAAAGCGCCGACGACAAAAATTCGGAGTGAAAATAAAATCGCGGCCATAATTTCAATTGCAAATATTTTGCAATTTAACGATTGGCAACATGGCCGCAAGTTTCATTTGAAAAAATGGCAAAGCGCAAAATGTTTTTTATCGCCACACAAATTGTCCGCGCAGCTTTTGGTTTTTTTCCTACCACAGCCGGCTCGCGGGCCGGTTGGTCGTTGCCAGCTGGGTTTTAAGCGCAGCCAGATCATGCTGGATTTGCGCCACGTCCGCTTCCAGCTTCGCCTGCCGGGCGGCGGCGTCCGCGTCCGGAGTTGTGGCCAGTTTAATTTGTTGCAGCAACGCATTATTCAAAGTTGTGGCCGACCGCTGGGTTTCAGCATTGACGGCATCCTCGATTCTTTTTTCCTGGGCGGACATGGCGTTCTGAATCCGATTTTCCTGGTTAGTCAGCGCGTCGCCGATCCGCCCTTCCTGGTTGTTCATCGCGTCCTCAATTTGCGCGGTGCAAAGATAGAGCGTGGTGAGCTGGTTGGTATGATAATTAAATGCGAGCGCATTTTCAGCATCGCGCTCCGCCGCCGCCGTCTGTAATTGCGCTTCAATCTGTTTGCCCACCGTCACGAGCAGATACAAAGTGTTCGTATGAAAAAACAACGCGTCGTCACGGTTTTTTTCAAAATAGGTGTTATTGATCTTGTCCAACATGGGCGCAAGCGAGGTCAGCTCGGACTGGACCACCGCCATCTGTTTGGACTGGCTTTGTTCGAGCTGGATAATTTTCTGCGACAAGAGATTGATCTTCTCGTTGTTGATTTTTGCCTGCTTGTCGCAACCGCAAAATAAAATTGCGACGGCCAGCGAGAGTAACAGATATAATTTTGGCATATTTTGAATCCCAGCGGGCAAGTCAAACGTTTGGCAAACGAAAAGGTGCAGTTTTCCCGGCTCCGACTTGACCCCCAAACTGTCGGGGTTATGGAACACTTTGTCGGCAGATTCGTCAACCGTGATTGCGGATTTCTTCACCGACGCAGCCCCCGCAGAAATTTATTCCGTCACCTTTTATTCTGCAAATTTTTCATCCTGAAAAAACAATGGCAAACAACCGCCATATTTTTCCAACTGCTTAAAAGTTGATTTCCGGCGGCAATCGTTTTTAATTCGTGGTTCAATTTTGAAATGAACATCCACGAATATCAGGCCAAACAGTTGCTCGCCAAATATGGCGTCGCGGTCACGCTCGAAATCCCCGCCAAGTCGCTCGCCGAAGTGCGGCCGGCGGCGGAAAAAATCGTCGCCAGCGGCAGCGCGAAGGTCGTCGTCAAATCGCAGATCCACGCAGGCGGACGCGGCAAGGGAACTTTCAAATCCGGTTTTCAAGGCGGCGTGAAAGTCGCGTCGTCGGTGGATGAAGCGGTTGGCTTCGCCGAAAAAATGTTCGGCCAAACACTGGTCACCAAGCAGACCGGCGCGGAAGGCCGGCAGGTGCAGACGCTGTTGATCGCCGCGGGTGCGAAGATCAAAAAAGAATTTTATCTCGCTGTTTTATTGGATCGAGCGAATTCGCGTCCGCTCGTCATGGCCAGCACCGAAGGCGGCATGGACATCGAAGAAGTTGCCGAGAAACATCCCGAGAAAATTTTCCGCGAACACATTGATCCCGCCGTCGGCATCATGCCATTTCAGGCGCGCAAAATTTCGTCCGCGCTCGGACTCAAAGGCGATTTGTTCAACGCGGGCGTGAAATTGATTTCCGGCGTCTACAATACTTGGTGGGAAACCGACGCGGCGATGGTGGAATTGAATCCGCTCGCCGTGGTCGAATTGGCGGATGGCAAAGAAACTGTGGTCGCGCTCGATGCCAAAGTTTCGCTCGATGACAATGCGCTGTATCGCCACAAGAATATTCAAGAGATGCGCGACTTGAACGAAGAAGCACCGCTCGAAATCGAGGCGTCGAAATTTTCGCTCAATTACATCAAGCTCGACGGCAGCATCGCGTGCCTCGTCAACGGCGCGGGCCTGGCGATGGAGACGATGGACATCATCCAGCATTTCGGCGGCAGCCCGGCGAACTTCCTCGACGTTGGCGGCGGCGCGAGCAAGGAACAAGTCACGGCGGCGTTTAAGATCATTTTGAGCGACCCGAACGTGAAGGGCATCATGGTCAACATTTTCGGCGGCATCATGGATTGCAACGTCATCGCCACCGGCATTGTCGCAGCGGTGAAGGAAACGGGCTTGAAACTCCCGCTCGTCGTCCGGCTCGAAGGCAACAACGTTCTCGCCGGCAAAAAAACGTTGGCGGAATCCGGCGTGGCGATCATCAACGGCGACACGATGTCCGATGCGGCGCAGAAGATTGTGAAGGCAGTTGGGAAATAATTTTACCATTTGGCGCAAAGCAATTATCTGTGACGGTTAATTTAATGAACGAGATTATTCCAAGTCCGAATGTAGAGTTGGTTAGAGCATCGGAAGTCCCTGCCTTACTGCTACGCATTCGCCCTGCGTGGCAGGCAAAGGATTTGATTGATCGAGTTCGTCGCCTAATTGATGTTGACCCAAGCAGTGCTTGCCAGAGACTTTTCAATGCCACCGTGCATGATCTCAGAGAGAAAATAATCATCGCGGGAATTGATATTGCGAGGGAAGCGGCAAAACAACACAAGCTCCCGCCGGTGGAAAAGGCAGAGGACATCGAAGATTACTCGACAGCAAAGTTGATTGATTTGGCTCATCGTATCGGATTTCTCACTAGACCTGATTGGAGGCGGTTATCTAGGTGTTACGAAATTCGACGAGACTTGGAGCACGAAGACGATGAATACGAAGCCGGAGTCGAAGACTGCATTTACATCTTTCAGACCTGTATAAATGTAGTGCTGTCAAAAGACCCGATTCATTTAATTCGGGTGACCGATGTTAAAGACCTTATTGAGCAGCCGAATCCAGCGATTCCCGCTCCAAGCTTGCTTGAGGATTTTCAACACGCGCCACAGCCAAGACAGGAAGAAATACTCAAGTTCCTTGTCGCAATCGCTCTGGATACTTCTAAATCAGAGTTGGTTCGACTCAACGCATTCAGTTTTTTAAGTCATTTCGCTCCAATTACCGTTAATCAAGTCACGCTCACGATAGCTGGTTTTCTTCAAGAAAAAATTACGCGAGGTGGCCCATCGCGAGTCATAATCCGCGTTGCTTATGTTTCTGGCGTTTTGCCTTATTTGAAGCAGGCGCATCTGCGTGATTTTTTCATTGCTGTCCATCGCGGAATGGAAGAAGTGGGTCATCGCTGGACAAAATATGCACAGCATGGTGAATTATTGAGATCATTCAAAGAAGTTGGCGGACTAAAATATTGCCCGCCAGATGTGCGCCCACTCATTCTTAAATGGTTAGTTTTTGCATATTTAGGTGAGCCGGGAGGCAGGACAATGTATGGGAATGTTCGTGACGTGTTTTATAGCAACACAGCAGAACCATTGGTTGAAGAGTTGATAACTGAATCTGCCGACATTGTGCGCGATGATTTATTGAGCGTTCTCAAAGACAAGGACATTCAGAGAGCGTGCTATTCAACTCATATTAAGAGACGTCTTGAATCATTGGTGGATTTGGTTGACCCGCCGACTATTGAAAAGAAAACCGAAGCAGTCGGAAAATAAAAGAATCACTTGTCATGCTCAAAGTCACCGAAATCGCGTTCAGTTGCTACGCCGTCACCGACATGGCGCGAGCGCAAAAAAAGTTGTGAAAGCGGTTGGCAAGTAAATTAAGATTCAATACTGACAAAAATGGCGCGAGGGATTCAAGAAATTCAGACGGACGCATCATCCACCGATGCGCTTGAGTCGTATCGTGAGTTGATTGAATTGCAGAAACAGATCGTTGATTTGGCGGAACGGAACGAACAGTCCAAGTTGGCGTGCCATCAATTGCGCGAACGGATGGCGGCAGAAGTCGTCGGCCAATCAGGCGCGCAAAAAAGTTTGCGGCAGAAAGCGAACCTGGCATTTGAACGATTGCCATTGGGTTTAAGCAAATCGAATCTGGTTTCGTTCATCGTGAAAGAACAATCGGCATGAAAGTAAAAGAAATCGCATTCACCGGCACGCCGGTGACGGACATCAAGCGCGCGCGCGAATTTTACGAGGGCGTGCTCGGTTTCAAACCGACGATGGAAGGCGCGGGCGGTTTGTGGATCGAATATGATTTCGGCAACGGCACGTTCGCGATCGGTTGTTACGGCGAGATGTGGAAACCGTCCAAAGATGGAACCGGCATCGCGTTTGAAGTCGAAGATTTTGACGCGACGGTCGCGGATCTGAAATCGCGCGGCGTTAAATTTTCTCTGGAGCCGATGGACACGCCAATTTGTCATTTCGCCATTTTCAGCGATCCCGACGGCAACAATCTTTTTATTCATAAACGCAAAGCGAAATAATTTCTCATGTCTATCCTCGTCAAACCTAATACAAAAGTTCTCGTCCAAGGCATCACCGGCAGCTTTGGCGCGAAGCACGCGCAGCTCTCGATTGATTACGGCACGCAAGTCGTCGCCGGCGTCACGCCCGGCAAAGGCGGACAATTTTTTGAACACGGCGGTAAAAAAATTCCCATCTTCGACACCGTCGCCGACGCGGTCAAACAAACGGGCGCAACCGCAAGCGCGGTTTTTGTTCCGCCACCATTTGCGGCGGATGCGATTCTCGAAGGCGCGGACGCCGGACTTGAACTCGTCGTCGCCATCACCGAAGGCATTCCCGTGCGCGACATGGTGCGCGTGAAACGCGCGCTGCAAGGCAATCTCAAGACGCGCCTCATCGGACCGAATTGTCCCGGCCTCGTCACGCCCGGCGAAGGCAAAGATTCGCACGGCGGCTGCCGCATCGGCATCGCGCCCGGTTACATCCACAAAAAAGGAAACATCGGCGTCGTCTCGCGCAGCGGCACGTTGACTTACGAAGCGGTCTGGCAATTGACTTCGCGCGGCGTCGGACAATCCACTTGCGTCGGCATCGGCGGCGATCCGGTGAATGGCACGTCGCACCTCGACGTCATCAAATTGTTCAATGAAGACCCGGAGACGACCGGCATCATCATGATCGGCGAAATCGGCGGCAGCGCGGAGGAAGAAGCCGCCGAGTG
>JAMFSG010000029.1 GCA_026225155.1 Verrucomicrobiota bacterium | reverse complement strand
GCCAAAACCCATCACCAAAATGACGAGGTAAAAGGTTCCGCTGGATTGGCCGCCGGTCAGAAAATACGCCGTCATCGCCAGCGTGGTGAAAGCGAGAAAGGCGAAAAGAATTTTCCGGCGCGAGCGCAGCATTTGACTGAAATAGCCACTGGCGAAGCCGCCGAACGTGATGCCGAGGTAAGTGAAGGCGATCGCCTGCGCGACTTTGACTTCGCCTTGGATGTTCAGCGCCTTGGAAATTTCCGGCGAGAAAGCCACGAGAATTCCGACAATGCACCACAACGGCAGGCCGATGAGGATGCAGCGCAGATATTTCATGAAGCGTTTGGCGTTGGTGAACAACATGCAAAAATTTCCGCGCGCGACTGGCGTAGAATTATTTTTTAACTGCTGAAACATTTTTGATTCGGCGACACTCATGCGCAGCACGAGCAGAATTAAACCAAGTCCGCCGCCGATGAAATAGGCCGTGTGCCAGTTCACTTTTTGCGCGACCAAGCCGCCGATGACCGCGCCAAAAACGCCGATGGTGGAAATGATGGTCGTTCCATAGCCGCGCAGATGTTTCGGCAAAACTTCGGTGACGAGCGTGATGCCGCCGCCAAGTTCGCCGGCCAAACCGAATCCGGCGATGAAACGCCAGACGGCGTAGGCTTCGATGGAAGTATGGACAAAACCATTGGCGATGTTCGCGAGCGAATAAAGCAAGATGGAACCGAACAGCAGTGCGATGCGGCCGATGCGGTCGCCGAGAATGCCGAAGAAAATGCCGCCGACGAGCATCCCGATCATCTGCATGTTCAACAGCAAAACGCCGTTGCTCGTCAGCGCGTCGCCGGAAAATCCCATGTCCTTCAAACTGGGAATGCGCAGGATCGTGAACAAAATCAGGTCATAGACATCTACAAAATAACCGAGCGCGCCGACGATGACGACGGGTTTCAAGATTTGACGCAAGACGGATTCTTCGTTTTTCATTTTTAGACGCGCGGGCAATTTACGATTTACGATTGGCGATTTACGCGGTTATTGTTTTGCGAATCGTAAATCGAATATTGTAAATCGTAAATCCCTATGACGCGACATTGTCACAACTGCGGCGAGCCGTGGACGCTCGCGGGCAATCCTGGACGCGGCGAAGTCTGCATGAAATGCCGCGCGGATTTGCGCGTGTGCCTGAATTGCGCGAGCTACGACCGCAGCGTCGCGCAGCAATGCCGCGAACGCCGCGCGGAGCCGGTCCTGGAAAAGGCGACGGGGAATTTCTGCGAATATTTTGAATTCGCCCGCCGCGTGTGGAAACCGAAAACGGAAACCAATTCCCGCGAAACCGCCGCGCGCGAGCAGTTGAAAAAATTGTTTGGCGATTGAGCGGCGGCAAATTTTCCATTAAGTTGAATTCTCGTTTATGAGTGCGCGCGATTCCAAAAAATTAATTCTCGGACTCATGTCTGAGATGACATTGGAACAAGCCAAGCCATTTTTCTTGTCCCTGGAAAAGTCCGCCTATCGCGGTGATGTCTGCATGATCGTGAGCAACCTGGACGCGGTGACGCTGGATTTTTTGCGCGCCCGGCAGGTTCAAACGGTTCCTTTTCAAAAAGCTTTTTTGAAACGTTTTTCGTCCGGTGCGGCCAGGATTCCGCGTTTCTTTTTGCCGCGTGAAATGCGCGCGCGATTCGACCGTCAACTTGCCCCGGCTTATATGCACCCGCACTGCGCGCGGCATTTTTTCTACGAATCATATCTGCAAGAATGCGGCGGCAATTACAGCCATGTCATGTTGACGGACACGCGCGACGTGCTTTTTCAGGACGATCCGTTCGCATTTGAACTGCCGGATGGTTTGAGTGTTTTTTTGGAAGACTGGAGCGTCGGTTCCAGCAGCCATAATGCGAGTGCCGTGACGCGGGCATTCGGACGCAAAGTTTTTCAGGAATTGAGCGACCGACCCATCGCCTGCGCGGGAACCACCATCGGCACCACCAAAGCGATCCTGGAACATCTGGCGCGCGCCACCCGCATTTTCTGCGAAAAAGGCGAACGAAAAACCATTGACCAGGCCGTGCACATTTTTTTGGTCCACCAAGAGCCGCCGGCCAAGCTGCATTGTTTTGAAAATTTTTCCGGGCCGGTTTTAACAATGTCCAGCATTGACCCGGCCGCGCTGAAATTCAATGATCGCGGCCAGATCATCAATGCGGACGGGCACGTGATCAATACACTGCACCAATACGACCGGCATCCCGAGCTGGCACAACGACTTTTGAAAACGCTGACTTGAACGGGCGGATTTTACTTTTGGAAAAATTTTACACCGGCGAAAACGGTGTTCACACGCCCTTCCGAACGCTATCATCAACGCATGAAAGTCAGCGGGTTCACTTTTCTTCGCAGCGGGCAAAAGCTCGGCTATCCGTTCGTCGCGTCCATCCGCTCAATTTTGCCGCTCGTGGATGAATTTGTCATTGCGCTTGGCCCGTGCGATGACGACACGGAAAAAATGCTGCGCGAAATCGGCGACGCCAAAATCCGCATCCTCCCGACGACGTGGAACGAAAACATCCGTCCCGATTACAGCGTGAAAGGTTTCGTCTATGGCCAGCAAAAATCCATCGCGCTGTTCAATTGCACCGGCGACTGGGCGTTTTATCTCGAAGCCGACGAAGTGCTGCATGAAAACGATCTCCCGAAAATCCGCGCGGCGATGGAAAAATATCTGGACGACGAACGCGTCGAGGCGCTGGCGTTCGACTACCTCCATTTTTACGGCAATAAAAATACCATCGCGTGGTCGCCCGGCTGGTATCGCAGCGAAGTCCGCATCATTCGCAACACGATTCCTGTCTGGTCAAGCGAGGCACTTTTTTTCAACGTGATCGAGGCGCACAAAAAATCGCGTTATCCGCGCGCGGCCCACACCGGCGCGACGATTTTTCATTACGGCTGGGTGCGCAGCGAAGAACAGATGAATCTGAAATCCGCCGCCGTATTGAAATATTGGCAGAACCGCGCCGACACGGATTCGGATTATACGAAAATTGATGCCAAGGTTTTGAAATTATTTTCGGAAACGCATCCGAAAGTGATCCAAGACTGGCTGCCAAAAGCCGACGGGATTTTTCAAGCCGATCCGAATCATCAACTGACTTCGCGGGAAAAAAAACACCGGCGCATGTTGAAGCTGGAAAAACTTTTCGGCGTGCAGTTCAGCAAGAAACATTACCAATTGGTTCGCTGAAAATGCGGGCGATCGTGGTGTTGACTTCGTCCACGGAAATTTTCTCGATGGCATTAGATTTGGGCGCGACCATAATCCAATCGCGATGCTGATACGGCGTCGGGCTGCCGGACGAGGCGTGGTGCATCAACATCAAAACGCGTTTGCCGAGCGCGACCGCCAGGTGCAGCGCGCCGGTGTCGCCGCCGAAAATCAGCGCGGAAAGTTTCATCAGTCCGCCAGTCATCAGCAGCGGCACACCGGCGGAAATCGCGAAGCCTTCTTGTTTTGCCAGTTCCAGTGCGTCGCGATCCGCCGGGCCGCCGCCCAAAATGATTTGGCAACCGGCATTTCGCCAGTGGCGCGCGACGGCGAAATAATTTTCCAATGGCCAGTTTTTGTGCGCGCCGCTGGTGAACGGCTGGATGTAAATCGTCGGCTTCGCCAAATCAAGTCGGTGATCAGCGAACCAGGCGCGTGCCTCGTTGAGCGTTGCTTCCGGCAAAATAAATTCATTGCGCGCCGCGCCGAGTTTTAAGCCGCATTCTTTCAGCAGGTTGCGATGCCATTCGGCGGGATGAATTTTTAAGTCAGGCTCGATGCGGCGCGTGTATGCCCAGCCGCGTCCGGCGCGATGGATTTGTCCCCAGCGTTGCGACGCGCCGGTGATGCGCGTAAGCCACGCGGTTTCGCCGTAACTTTGAAAATCCACGGCGAGATCAAATTTTCCCGCACGCAACCGACGCAACAGTCCAAAAAATTCCGCAACAACTTTCAGCGGATTGCCGCCGCGCAACGCGGCGCGGTCGAGCGTGATGACTTCATCCACTTCGCGAAAACCGCGCAACAATACGGCGTTTTCTTTCGAGGTGAGAAACGTGATTTTGGCATTCGGAAAATTTTCGCGGATGACATTGACGGCAGGCAGCGTCAAAACCACATCGCCGATGGATTTGAGCCGGATGAGCAGGATATTTTCGCGCACGATGATTGGTGGTCACGACCACGTCGGCGGCTGGACGGGATGCCAGTGATGGCGTTTCACGGCCAGCCAGCGGCCAAAAAAAAATGATTTTTTCCGGCGCTGGGAAACCGGCTGGATCTTCTGGGTGAAAATCTTTTCAAAAAAATCCAGCAACCGTTCGCGGCTGAAATGGATGTTCGGCTGGTCGTTGTGAAAATAAGGCTGGCGGACGTATTCGAGATATTTCGCGTCGTCTTGATCCAGCGCGATGATCTTTTCGATCAATGCCTCTTCGCTGGGAAAATCGGCGTAATTCAAAAAACTTTTCGGATTGAATTCCTCGGCGATCTCCGGGTTGCCCCAATAGATCGGCAGACAGCGGGCGACCATCGGTTCGACGATTTTTTCGGTCGTGTAGCCGGGCAGCGATCGGTTTTCAAACGCGATGTTGAATTTGTATTGGCGGAGAAACTCAATCTTGCCGCGCGAGCCGCCGGGAATCGGGCCGCCGATGTTGTTGAATT
>JAMFSG010000333.1 GCA_026225155.1 Verrucomicrobiota bacterium | reverse complement strand
GGGGTGTTGGGCATGACGCGGATGACGCGCGCGTTCGCGGGCAAATTATTTTCCAGTTTTGAAAGGGTCACGCCCGCCGCGATGGAAATGAGCAGATGGTTTTTGGTGAACGCGCCGGAAATTTCCGCGAGCGCGGTGGCGACCTGATCGGGCTTGGTCGCCAAAATTAAAATATTTGCTGACCGCGCAACTTCCAGATTGGATGCGGCGATGTTCGCGCCGGTTTCGTCGGCGAAATGTTTGCACGCGGGCGCAAACGGGTCGGCGGCGATGATTTCGCGCGGGAAAACGATTTCGGCGTTGACGAAACCTTTGGCGAGCGCGGTCGCCATTTTGCCCGCGCCGAGAAATCCGATCTTGGTTGCCATGCAGATTTTGTAACAGGCTATGTGCCCGCGCGAAAGTGAAATTGGCGGGGCGAGACTCCATCTTGAATTTAGTTTCACAAATTTTTCTCGGCTTAAATTCTTAAAAGTGTTATGGTTTAGCCTCTGACAAAAATGGCGACGAACCGGAAAACTTGGGAGACATTTGAAGCGATGCGCGCCGCCGCGCAGGAAGGCGACGCGCAGGCGCAATGCTATCTTGGCGTCTGCTACCAAAACGGCCAGGGCGCGCCGCAGGATTACCACGAGGCGGTGAAATGGTTCCGTCGCTCGGCGGAACAAAATGATCCGGTCGCGCAGTGCTATCTCGGCGTCTGCTATTTGAGCGGCGCGGGCGTGCCGCAGGAATTTGGCGAGGCCGCGCGCTGGTTGCGCGAAGCGGCGGAACAAGGCGATCCGGCTGCGCAATTCAATCTCGGGATGCTTTACGAAACCGGCCAGGGCGTGCCCCAAAATTATGCCGATGCGATCAAGTGGTATCGCGAATCGGCACGGCGCGGCTATCCGGCGGCGCAATTTAATCTCGGCGTTTTTTATGAGATGGGCCAGGTCGTGCCGCAAAATTATCAGGAAGCCGTGAAATGGTATCTGGCCGCCGCGGAACAGGAACTTGCGCCTGCGCAATGTAATCTGGGTTTGTGCTATCAGACTGGTCGCGGCGTCGAGCAAAGCAATTCCGAGGCGATGAAATGGCTGATGCGCGCCGCACGGCAAGGCGATAAAAACGCGCAGCATAATCTCGGCATCCATTATTCCAACATGGAAGCCGAGGCCGAGGCGAAAGCGGCGGCGCTGTTGGCTTCGCAACCACAAGAAGGAACGCAGGGCTGAATTTGGTAGGGTTGGTCGCGCGGCGACCAATTTTGCCCGCGAACGCGGGCACCGAGAATGTTCGCATTGGGTTGGACAAAGTTCCGTCGCCTGACGCTGTGCTCGGCGACGGCTCTGGTCGCAGCGCGACCCAAGCTACCGATCAATTTTAACCCGCCAGCTCGGCGAGTTTTTTTTCTGCTCTGCGGGAATCAATGGTTCCTTCGGCCAACTCCCAGCCTTCGATGAGCGATTTGGATTTTCCCGCAACGAACAACGCCGCGCCGGCGTTGAGCAAAACGGCATCGCGTTTTGGCCCGCGTTCTTCGCCATGCAAAATCCGCCGGACAATTTCTGCGTTTTGAAATTTGTCGCCGCCGAGCAAATCATCGAGCGTCGCGGATTGCAATGGAAACTGTTCCGGCAACGTCGTGGAAACGGTGAAGCCGCGCGCCTGATAAAATTCCGCGATGGTATTTTCACCGAGCGTGGAAAGTTCGTCCAAGAAATTTCCGATTTCCGATTTCCGATTTCCGATTTTCCCGCAAACGACCATTGCGCGGCGGACGCCAAGGGTTTGCAGCACTTGCGCGAGCGGTTCGCATAATTCTGCGCGCGGCACGCCGACGAGCATCGCGGACGGGCGCGCGGGATTCAGCAGCGGGCCAAGCAGATTGAAAATTGTGCGCTGGCCGCGTTCGGCGCAGAGCTTGCGCGCGGGCGAAATATTTTTGAACGCCGGGTGAAAATTTGGCGCGAAAAGAAATGCGAAGTTTTTTTCGCGCAAGGAATTCGCGGCGGTTTCGGGCGTCAAATCAATCTTAATGCCGAGCGCTTCAAGCACGTCGGCGCTGCCAGCCTGCGAAGTGACGGCACGGTTGCCGTGCTTGGCGACGGTAACGCCGGCGGCGGCGCAGATGATCGCGGCGGTCGTGGAAATATTGAACGTGCCCAGCCGGTCGCCGCCGGTGCCGACGATGTCGAGAATTTCGCGCGCGCGCGTTTCCGCATCGAGCGGCAGTGGAATGGATTTTTCGCGCAAGGCGCTAGCAAACGCAGCAATCTCGGCAGCCGTTTCACCTTTTTTCGCAAAGGCGATGAGAAAATCGGCTTTGACACTTGCGGAAATTTTTTCGTCGGCGAGCAATCCGACGGCGAGACGAATCTGTTCGTCAGTCAGCGATTGCGCGTCGGCGAGTTGTTCGGTGAAAATTTCAAGCACGCGCGGATTTTAGAATCAAATGCCCGCATAAGACAACTTGCTTCCAACGGCAAAAAAAAAGGAAAACGCGTGTCCAAAAAAATTATTCGCAGATTATTCGTTCAAACCAAAATGATCGTAAGCTGTAATGTGTTTGAACTTTTCCGTCCAGTGGTTGGTGCGGCCAGATGTGGTTTTAAGTTTTTCGGCCGATGAACTGGATGTGACCAGCATGGGCGATTTGTGGGTCAGCAATAGTCGCCGCGCGAAAGCCACCGCCACGGGCAATGCGACCAGCGATGAATTAAGGGCATGAAGATGTGTTGGCGTCATAAAAATGTTGGTTTATTAGAACCTATTTGTATCCGATGAATTGGACAGGCATTCCCGGAAAGCGTTCGAACTGTTCCGGTTCTTTCGCCATTTTTTTTCAGTGCTGCAAACTGAAAGTGCATGGACAAGTGCATAAAATTCCGTAACTTATGTGACTCGATTTCGTCTCATCGGGGACAATTTTCCATCGGAATAAATTTTTATGGCAGCAAAAAAAAGCGGCGGCTGGTTGAAATGGATCATTCTTCTTTTGATTCTCGGCGCGGCCATCGGCGGCGGCGTCTGGTATTTCCAACATAAAAAAACGGACGCGCCGCAATACGAAACTTTCACGGTTGCGCGTGGGGATTTGACCCAAGTGGTCACCGCGACGGGCATTTTGAATCCGGTCGTGAACGTGACGGTGGGCAGCCAGGTTTCCGGCATCATCAACAAATTGAACGTGGATTATAATTCCATCGTGAAGTCGAACGAGGTCATTGCGGAGATTGATCCTTCGACTTATCGGGCGGCGGTCGAGCAGGCGGACGCGGATCTCGCCAATGCGAAGGCGAATCTGGAATTGCAGCAAGTCGAAGCCAGCCGGAGCGCGGAATTATACACGAACAAATTGATTTCGGGTTCAGATTACGACACCGCTGTCGCCACGCTGCATGAAGCCGAAGCGACGGTGAAAATTAAACAAGCAGTGCTGGACACGGCCGAGGCGAATCTGGGTTATTGCGCCATCCGTTCGCCGGTGGATGGCGTTGTGATTTCGCGTTCGATAGATCTGGGCCAGACGGTCGCGTCCAGTTTCAACACGCCGACGCTGTTCCAAATCGCGAATGATTTGACAAAAATGCAGATTGATTCCAGCGTCGCCGAGGCGGACGTCGGCGGGATTTTAGAAGGGCAGGCCGTAGATTTTACGGTGGACACATATCCGTATAACAATTTTAGCGGCAGCGTCATCCAAGTCCGAAACCAGCCGACGAACGCCAACAATGTCGTCACTTACGATTGCGTCGTCGGCGTGACGAATGCGGATTACAAATTGAAACCGGGCATGACGGCGAATCTTTCTTTCGTCATCGCGCAACGGACCAATGTTTTGAACATTCCAAATTCCGCGCTGCGTTTTCATCCGGCAGATGCTGCGCTGTCAACCAATTCGGCCGCCGCCACGAATGAAAATTCCACGACGGCAAACGATGTTAATTCCGGCGCGCATTCCGGCAAACATACGCATCATGGCAATCACGCCCCGGGCGAACGGCCGGTTTTCCATACCATTTATGTGCTCACCGGCGCGGGCGAAACGGCGAATTTAACGCCGGTTCAAATCAAAACCGGCATCAGCGACGGCATCAATACCGAAGTGCTTTCCGGTTTGAACGAAGGCGACAAAGTCGTCACGGGCACGGTTTTCACCGGCACGGCTGCCGGCGCAAATCCATTCGGCGGCGGCATACCGCGGATGCGCTAATCTGATTTCATAGGGAAATTTTCTGTGTCAATCAAACCCGTCATTAAGCTCGACGCCATCGAGAAAACGTATCACACCGGCGAAGTGGATGTCCACGCCGTGCGCGGCGTCTCGCTGGAGATTTTGCCGGGCGAATTCGTCGCCATCATGGGTTCGAGCGGTTCCGGCAAAAGCACGATGATGAACATGATCGGCGCGCTCGACCGTCCGACGGGCGGAAAATATTTGCTCGACGGCATTGATATTTCCACGTTGGATCGCGACGAGCTGGCCGACGTGCGCAACGAGAAAATCGGTTTCGTTTTTCAAGGTTTCAATTTGCTGTCGCGCACGACCGCGTTGGAAAATGTCGAAATGCCGATGCTGTATCATCGCCAGCGCGTTTCGGCGCACGAGCAATATGAACGCGCAATGCACTCGCTCGAACTCGTCGGCCTCGCCAAACGCGCCGATCATCATCCCAACCAGCTTTCCGGCGGACAACAACAACGCGTCGCCATCGCGCGCGCGCTCGTGAACCGGCCGACGCTATTGCTCGCAGATGAGCCGACCGGAAATCTCGACACGCAGACGAGCATCGAGATCATGGGCGTCTTCCAAAAACTGAATGATCAAGGCATCACCATCATCATGGTCACGCATGAACTGGACGTGGCGCGTTTCACCAAACGCATGATCATTCTGCGCGACGGAAAAATCGTCACTGATGAAGCCGTGCAAAATCGTTCGACGGCGGAAAAAGAATTGGAACTGCTCCGTCAGGCGCAGCAAGCCGTCAAGCTGGAAGAAAAACGATGAGACTTTTTGCGTCATTGAGAATCGCCGGCCGTGCATTGCGTCGCAATAAAATGCGTTCGTTGCTGACGATGCTCGGTATCATCATTGGCGTCGGCTCGGTCATCGCCGCCGTCAGTTTGACTTCCGGCGCGACAAAACAAGTTGAAGATCAAGTTTCCAGTTTGGGCGAAAGTGTGATCACCGTTTTCTCCGGTAATTTCACGCAAGGCGCGCAGCGCGGCGGCTGGGGCAGCGCGCCGACGTTGACGGTTGATGACGCAATCGCCATTGCCGATTTGCCGAACGTCGTCGGCGTCAGTCCGGAAGTGCGCGATCGCGAACAAGTTTTGGCGAACGGATTGAACTGGAACACGCAAGTCATGGGCGAATCGCCGGATTATCCGCAAATCCGCAATTGGACGATTTCGAGCGGCGCGATGTTTGAGGACGCAGATGTTCGCAGTTTGGCCAAAACTGCCGTCATCGGCCAGACCGTGGCGGACGAATTATTTCCCAACCAAAATCCCGTCGGCCAGACCGTGCGCATCCGCAATCTGCCGTTTCTGATCGTCGGCGTTTTGGGCGCAAAAGGTTTTAATCTTTTCGGTCAAGACCAAGACGATACGATTGTCGTGCCTTACACGAGCCACATGCACCGCATCACGACGCGCACATTCGTGAATGATATTTTGGTGGAAGCCGCGAATGACAAGGTCATTGACAGCGTGCAGAACGACATCACGCAATTGTTGCTAACGCGGCATCGCAGCAAGGAACAGGATTTCACCGTGCGCAACCAATTGGAATTGATGCAAGCCGTCACGGCGACTTCGCGTTCGATGGGATTTTTGCTCGCCGGCGTCGCCGCCGTTTCGCTCATCGTCGGCGGCATCGGTATTATGAACATCATGCTGGTGAGCGTAACGGAACGGACGCGCGAAATCGGCATCCGCATGGCCGTCGGCGCGCGCGCGGCGGATATTCTCGTGCAATTTCTGATCGAAGCCGTGACGTTGAGCATCATCGGCGGCGGCATCGGCATCGCGGGCGGCGTGATCATTTCAAATGTTGTCGGCCATTTTCAACACATGCCGACCGTCACGCCGTTTCTTTGGATTGGAATTGCTTTCGCCTCCAGCGCCATCATCGGCGTCATATCCGGTTTTTATCCCGCGTGGAAAGCCTCACAGCTCGACCCCATTGACGCACTGCGTTATGAGTAAATTTTGTTGAACAGTTGAATCGTTGAAATGTTGAATGTCATCTGATGGAAACAATTTAATAATTCAACTTTTCAACGATTTAACAATGACTGAAATCCTTTCAACGCACACGCCGGAGCTTTTTCGAAAAGCCGTGCGCCGCGCCGCTGAACTTTTGCGCGCGGGCGAAGTTGTCGCGTTGCCGACGGAAACGGTTTACGGCCTCGCCACAAACGCCCTGGACGAAAAAGCCGTCGGCAAAATTTTCCAGATCAAAGGCCGGCCGGCGCACAATCCCATCATCGTTCACGTTGCGGGCAATGAAATGGCGAAACGCTGTGCCGAAAATTTCCCGGCCATCGCCGAGAATTTTTCCAAAGCATTCTGGCCCGGTCCGTTGACTTTAGTTTTGCCGCGCGCAAAAAATATTCCCGACAATGTGACCGCAAATGGCGAAACGGTTGGCATCCGCTGGCCGAGCCATCCATTTATTCAGGCCGTCATCCGCGAATGCGGTTTTCCGCTGGCTGCGCCAAGCGCAAATCTGTCCAACCAGATTTCGCCGACGAATGCGGAGCATGTCCGCGCGCAGCTTGACGGAAAAATTCCGCTCATCGTGGACGGCGGACAATCGCAGGTGGGAATTGAATCCACAGTTTTGGATTTGTCCGTTTCGCCGCCGCGCATTTTGCGTCCCGGCATGATCCACGCGGAATCGCTCGCGGCAGTGGCGGAATTGCCGATTGCCGATTGCCGATTGCCGATTGGAAACAGCGCGTTAAAAAGTCCCGGTTTGCTGGCAAAACATTATTCACCGAAAGCGAAATTACTGGTTTTAGATTGGCGCGATGACACGGATTTGGAACTTAAAATTCAAAACTTAAAATTCAAAACTGAAGACTGTTTCGTCATTGCGCACACGCATATTCCTTCCGGTGAACATTTTGCAGATGTCAGCGTGATGCCGCACGATGCGGAGGCGTTTGCGCGTGCGCTTTACGCAGAATTACATCGTTGCGATGCGGCGGGCGCAAAATTGATCGTCGTCGAAACGCCGCCGGATGCGCCGGAATGGTCGGGCATCGCCGACCGTTTGCGGCGCGCGGCGGCGTGAATTTTATTGGGTTTGCCAGCGCTGTTTGTCCGTGAGAAACAAGCTGGAAGACATTCCGGGAGCCGTGTATCTGAGCGGAAATTGCGGCGCAATTTTATTAGCAGCGATGGATTGAAAAATAAAGGCATTCCAAGTCCCTGTCCCTCCAAGGACGCCTTCAGTTAGCAAGCGCAAGTCAAGCGAGTCTCGAGTGAGATAAAGCCCGCGGACGGGTTTCATGAAGTCGTTAAGCGCGGAAAATTCGTATTGCGTATTAAGCGTCAGCCCGGAGCATTGACGGTCGCCATACCACGCGACCGCCCACGGAATGTCGCTCATCATGAGTTCGTCTTTATTAATCCAGCTGCCGATTTTCTGGATTTCGGGCGGATGATAAGGCGGATAAACCAGCGGCGAAACGTTTGACATTTTCAGTGACAAGGCAAAGGGCAAATAGGCGAGCAGGACAAATAAATAAATGGCAGCCCGGCGCATCTCGATGATGGGCAACTGCATCTGGTCGAGCAGCGTCAGGAAAAAAGCGACGCCAAAAATCACCGCCAGCGGCGTCAACAATACAAGCAGATTTTCCGAATTCACATCCGGCGTGATGACGGACAATTGCGTCATGCCGAGCGATTGGACGACCACCAGCACGCCCAGGCACATCAATGTGAAGTAGCGCAGCCGGCGGGCGGCGACATTGCGCAGACCAAGCAGCAAGCCTGCAAAAAACAGGATGCCAATCCAACTGCCGCCGAGGCGCGGCACATCTCCCTGAAGAAGCTGGCTACAATTCGACGCCAGCTTTTTTGTGATTGACTGCGTCAAACTGGCGGCGAGATCAGGATTCAACGATTGCAGCAATTGCGTGCCAGGAAACACATCCGTGCTTTCAATGGCGGCATAGCCGGCGGTGCCGAAAAAAGTTCCGCTCACCGCGAAGTTGCGCGCGAGCCACGGCGACACGACGGCGATAAAAATCAAGCTCGCCGCCACCGCCAATCCCGTTCGGCGTGCGCCGCCAAACAGCACCAGAAAAACCGCAACCGGCACGATCAGCCAGCCGAACGAATAACGCGTCAGCATTCCCAAACCCGCAATCAAACCGGCGACGATCGCCAGAATAAAAAGCCGCCGTGCGTCCGGCAATTCCGCGCGCCCCCATTCCTCGATTTTCAGCAAACAGATCACCAGCCCTAAAAGAAAAACCAGCAGTAACAGCGTAGGCAAACCGGACACGCTGAATTTCCACAACAGTTCCGAACGAAAGGTCAGCACCGCCGCCAGCCAGGCGGCTGGCCGATCAAATAATTTTCGGGCGATCAAAAAAGTCAGGACCACGATCACAAACAACAAAATCTGGTTGCTGATCGCGATGGCAAATTCCGGTTTGTAACGCCGGAAATTTCCGCCTTCCGACCAGAAAGATTTATGCGTTTCCAATTTCCATTGCGGATGCGCCAGCTTCATCGCTCCCGCGAGCAAAACCGGATACAGCGGTGCATTGGCAAGGTCGGGATGCGGGCGATTAATTTCCGCGAAGTCTGCCGCGTTGGTCGTTCCGTCCAGCGTCGCGCGATTGTGCCGTTGCACCAGAAAAAGGCTGAATGGCCGGATGAATTCCGTCGTGAATCCCCTGCCCTCCGCGAGATTGCGCGCGACCTGCGCCGCGTCCATCGCTTCCGGCGCGGCAAAATTGCGATACTCGCGCAAATCATAAACCAATAACATGCTCCCGGCGACGGCCAGCAGCAGGACGTATTTCAACCACCGTGATAAAATGCCATCATCTAATTGGTGGATCACATTTTGGATCCGTTCTGACATGAACATAAATCAAAATCCTTCGAGATGGTATTCGTGCAATTTCCGGTGAAATGTCCGCCGGCTCATGCCGATCTTTTGCGCCGCGCGCGTGCGGTTGCCGTCCGTTTCCTTCAACGCGCGCTGGATCAATTGTTTCTCCGCGTCTTTCACCGTCAAATCTTTAGTCTGTAATAATTTCGCGGCGCTTACCGAATTGCCGCCGCGCACGGAGTTCGGCAAATCGCGCAGCGAAATCCGGTCGCCGCGACTTAATACCACCGCGTGCTCGATGGCCGTCCGCAATTCCCGCACATTGCCCGGCCACGAAAAATTCATCAACGCTTCGAGCGCGTCCGCCGTGAAGTCGTTCACGGCTTTGCCGTTTTCTTTCGCGAACTCGCGCAAAAAATTCTGCGCGAGCAACGGAATGTCGCCCATCCGCTCGCGCAACGGCGGCAATTCTATTTCAACGACGCGCAGACGAAAGAACAAATCCTCGCGAAATTTTCCGGCCTTCACCAACTCTTCGAGATTTTTATTCGTCGCTGCGACGAGCCGCACGTCGGCGCTCAAAGTTTTGTTTGAGCCGACGCGTTCAAACGTCCGCTCGCCGAGAAAACGCAGCAGCTTCACTTGGATCGTCTGATCAATTTCGCCGATCTCGTCGAGAAAAAGCGTTCCGCCTTGCGCGAGCTCAAAACGACCGATGCGCCGTTCGTGCGCACCCGTGAACGCGCCGCGTTCGTGGCCAAACAATTCGCTTTCCAAAAGTGTCGGCGCGAGCGCGGCGCAATGCACCGTGACAAATGGCATTTTCGCGCGCGGACTTAATTGATGCACCGCTTTCGCGATCAATTCTTTGCCCGTGCCGCTTTCGCCTGTCACCAAAACCGTCGCGCGCGTCGGCGCAACTTGTTGCACGATCTCGAAAATTTCCGTCATCACCGCCGACTGGCCGACGATATTCTCCAAACCAAATTTCGCGTCGAGCTGTTTGCGCAGCGAAACATTTTCAACTTCGAGATTTTGCTGTTTCAGCGCGCGCGCGATGCGCATCTCCAATTCATCAATCTGCAAACGGCCTTTCGCGATGTAATCGTCCGCGCCATGTTTCATCGCGTCCACCGCGAGTTCTTCCGAACCGTAAGCCGTCATCAAAATGCAGATCGGCGGCTTGGACAAAGATTTCGCGCGCGCGATCAATTTCATTCCGTCCTCATTCGGCAGCCGAAAATCCGTCAGCATCACGTCGAAATTTTCGGACTCGAGCAAATCCATCGCCGCCTTCGCGTCCTCGGCGATGTAAACGTCGTAACGTTCTTCGAGCGCCGCGCGCAAGCCTTCGCGCGTCGGTTTCTCGTCGTCCACAATCAGCAATGTTGGTTTTTCAGCCATAAATTTTAACCACGGATGGATACTTTTGATCCGCAGATTACGCCGATTTTCGCAGATTTGAATTTCTGGAAACTTATCTGCGCGAATCCGCGAAATCTGCGGACGCTTTTCTTTAATCCGTGTCCATCTGTGTCCATCCGTGGTTCAATTTTTGTTTTCCAGCAACCTTGGTTTGCGTTCATGCAACGGCAGCCAGATG
>JAMFSG010000332.1 GCA_026225155.1 Verrucomicrobiota bacterium | reverse complement strand
AGCAGCCGCCAGCCAAAAGATTTTCTTTTATGCTTGAAAATTGCAGCCGTTATCAAAATTGCGAAAGCACAAAAAACTGTTGTGACAAGAACGACAAAGATTGTATCAACACCCGAAAATAAAATACCCAAATGCACCGCCAAAGGCACAAGAACAACTAAAAGCACCAAAGCTAATCCGGCAGAAATGAAAGTTACTTTAAGCAATCGCATAATTGATTAGCGCCATCGGCGCGGCATCTTTGTAGAACCAAACCCAAACCGAATCAAGCTCCGTAGGAGCGGCATATTCTGACGATTTCGCTCCTGACGGAGCTTTGGATTTTTAATTCGGGTTTTCTACAAATATGTCAGCCCTAACGGGCTTCGGGCGAATCGTCAGTTTGCGAGACTACTTTTCTGACTCGACTGAAAATGAATTCCTTCCCGCGCCAGTAAATTATATTTCCAATCCAAACCGCTGCCGAAGCCGCCGATTTTTTTGTTCGCGGCGAGGATGCGATGGCACGGAATCAAAACGGGGATTGGATTCGCACCGCACGCACTGCCTACGGCGCGGACGGCGCGTGGATGGCCGATGGCTTCCGCGATTTCACCGTAGCTTTTCGTTTTGCCGGGCGAAAGTTTTCGCATCGCGTTCCAGACGCTTTTTTGAAATTCCGTTTTGCCCGTCCAATCGAACGGCGGAAATTCTTTTGGTTTGATGCCCGCGAGAACTTTTTTCAACGCATCGGTCGTGAGGCGATGCCAGCGCAGAATTTGCAGCGAGATTTGTTTTGAGTTCACCGCGCGTTTGCTCGGCGAAATCAGCCCATCGCGATGCGGAAAATCCAATTCCGCTAAACCTTTGGGAGAATAATGTGCGAGAAAAATCCCATCGCGCGTGGCGATGGGCAGTTCAACCAGAAGACTTTTCATGTTAATGGTGCTTAAGATACACCAGAAAAGTGCCGAACAAAATCACGAACAGGATAATGACGAACGCGATGAAACGATTGCGCGCAACGCGTTTTTCGTAGCGCAGTGGACGCAGGCCGTGGACGCCACCGGCGGCGAGATAATTTACGAGACGCGGATTGCTGGTCGTCGGTCCGCGAAAATGATTGCGCAGCCGCGCCCACAGCGCGGGCAGATCGTATTTGCGCACGCCGAGTTCGTTGAAAATTTCCGGCGTCTCGCTGTCGGCGCGTGGGGCGAGCGGATTGCGTTTGAGTTCTTCAAAAACCGGTTCGGCTTTTGGCGGCGGCGGTGGAACGGGTTTTTCGGCAACGCGCTGAATCGTTGCGCCATGCGGCTGCGCCGTGGAACGGAATTTCGGGCCGGTCGGATGTTGCAACTGCGTGTCGAGCTTTTTGATTTCAGCTTCGAGCGCGGCGATCTCGTCGTTCAACGCGCGCGCCTTGTCGGAGATCAGATCCGGCTTTTTTTTGGACAACCCCATGCGGCCTCACTTTCGCGCCAGAATCGCAATGAAGATTCCCAGGGCGGCGATTGCGACGAGCAGCAACGGCCACGTCAACGCCAAGCCGATTTTGCAAAGTTGGCCGAAACTTAATTCGGTGAGCGACGGCGTGGCGGCGGCGGGAGAATTTTTTTCAACAGCGGCGGCGACCTGGCTTTCGCCTTTCAGCGCGGGCAGTTTGCCGTAGGCGGATTTCCATTCCATGCGCGCATTTTCGATGGTCGTGAGCGCGCGCGTGAGTTCGACTTGAAAATTTTCCTTCGTCCACGTTTCGTCGCGGATGGCTTGGACGCGGGCGAGCGCTTCTTGAAAATCATTGACGGTCTTGACCATCTGGTCGGCATCGCGGCGCGCGGCGGATTCCGCTTTTTCCAGCAAACCGAGGCCGCGCGTCAAACTTTGGATGATCTCCTGGCGGCCGGTTTGAAATTCGCTCTGGCGGCGGCGCAATTCTTCGAGGCCTGAACGTTCGCGTTCGAGTTCTTCCTGCGCGCGCTTGAGTTCGACGAGTTTTTGCTGCGCCTCGACGACCTTGCGGTCCACGTCGTCGCGCGTGGGCGCGTTCGCAGCGAACGAGGGTTTGCTCGCCGTAAAATCGGTGTCAATAAATTCAGTCGCGTCGTATTCGCCAGCCATGAAGCGACTCTAATCGCGCGGCGCAAAAGTGTAAAGGGGGTTTGCGAGTTCGTTTTGCGGCCGCGCGAGGGAAAAATAAAATCCGCGCTTGTCAACGCGTCCGCGTTCGCGCAGAAATGGAGCATGATCGAATTATTTCAGTTTCCGTGGAGTCCGTTCTGCCTGCCGCAGCAGCGGATTTTGGAATTTTCCGGCGCTCCGTTCAAACTCATCAACGTCCTGCCGCAAGAACGTTCGATCGTCTGGAAATTGACGAAGCAACAATATTACGGCGTCCCGATTTTGCGCGATGGCAAAAAAAACATTTTTGAAGCCGGTGACGATTCACAAGTCGTCGCCAAATATCTCGATGCGAAATTGAAACTGAATTTATTTCCCATCGAACTTGAAGGCGTGCAAACCATTCTTTGGCGTCACATTGAAAACGAAGTCGAAGGCGCGACGTTCCGGTTGAACGACATTTATTATCAGGAAAATTATCGCCGCGCCAAAATGCCGGCGGCTGATGAATTGCAATATCTGCGTTTCAAGGAACGGAAATTCGGTCGCGGCTGCGTTGACCAATGGCGCGCGCAAAAAACCAATGGCGCGCGCAAAAATCCGATTGGTTGAAAAAACTCGAAGCCAGTTTGGTTCCGTTCGAGCAAACGCTTGCGCACACAAAATTTCTGCTCGGCGAACGTCCGCTGTTCGTGGATTTCGATCTGCTTGGCATGTTGGAAAATTTCCTCTATTCCGGCCATTACGAACTGCCGAAATCACAGCCAAACATCCGTCAGTGGTATCGGCAGATAAAATCGGCGTGCGCGAAAAAATGATTCAACGTTCGCGGCGGGAATTTTTTTCTTCCTGCGCGCTCGAATCTTCTTCCGCGTCTTCCATGCCTTGTTCCACCGAGCGTTCCGTGGTCAGATCATCTTCGGGCAGATGGTTGTCCACATGATGACCGCGCGAAACGGGCGGCGCACCCATGCCGGAAGACAAAATATTCGGTTCGTCCACGGCCTCGCTCGGCAACGGTTGATTTTTTGGAATTGTTTTCATGGAAAGTTTTTAGCAGAAGCCATTCCGCTTGGTTTTGTGGAGAAATTTGGCTGAGCAGATGATTTTTAACCGGCGGAATGCAATCTGGCGTGCAAAAAGTAATGTCGTGCTTAATGCTCTGAATCAGTCTTGCCTGCAAATTCTGTTGGGGAAGGATCATGTCATGTCGGAATCATCTCACCGGAAAATGGATTTCGGCCGCACCTTTAACAAAACCACCTGATATAACTTTTGAACTGTAAAACTGTCGGCGAGGTTTACATAAATTTTGAATGCAGTTTTTTTTGGAGAACAGACTCAAAATTATAATCCTATTGAAAAACATAGGGGTTTTGACTCTCGGAAAATTTTTCCGGAGTTGGTGCGGAATGTGCTTTCACGATTCGACTCCATGTAACCATTCAGTTACTAAACTGTGAAAAGGGTTGATGAGTTGTAGTAAAAATTAAACAAACTAAAGAACAAAAATGAAGACTAAATTATTCTCCGCGCTGACCCTGACATCGCTGTTAGGTGCCTCTGCCGTATTGGCCACGCCCGTCCCCCCGCCCACCACAACCACTTCATTTGGAACCCTCTCGGGCGCTACGTTTGGTGGCACCGGCATTCCCAACACTGCCGTGGAGATCGCGACAATCGCGAACGGAAACGACACGCTTACCTTGGGGCTGACAGCAACGCCAAAATATCCGAACCCGGTGGTTGGCCTGCCATTGCCAAACGTCGGCAATACTTTCACAACGACTGCCGGACAAGGTTTGTCGCCGGCTGGATTTTCCACTTGGAATTTCGATTATTATATTGGAATCAGCCAAGGCGGTTCATTGGCCAATTACGTTTTTGATCTGTTGGTGACGGGTCCCGGTCTCGCATCTACATTGACACTTCCTTTGGGCACAGATTATCAAGATTCTTCAAATATCAAATATTTGGGGCTCGATCCCAATGCCGGTGGACAATATTCGTTTGAACTAGAAGCCTTCCAAGCCGGCGCGCTCGTGGGCACTGACACGATCAACGTATCTGTCGCGGCTCCCGACGCGACTTCCACGGTCGGATTGCTTGCCCTTAGTTTGGGTGGCCTGGCTTTGGTTCGTTTTGCCAAAGTTCGCGGGCAAAACATTGCCTGATTTAATCTGCCATTTCGCAAAGCACCGGCTTCGGCCGGTGCTTTTTTTATTCTCCGATTTTATTTTCAAACCAGAACAGCATCGCCGAAATTCATTTTCTCTGACCTGATTTTCGCTAAACTGAAGCCATGAATTTATTGCCGTTCGGAAAACTGGCTCCCGCGAAACCGCGCACGTTCGTCCCGCAAAACCTTGACCTCGGCGACTGGCCGCAGATTGCGCCGATCTTCGAGCAATTGGAAGTGCGTGCCGCACAGGCCACCACCGTCGCTGAATTTGAAAAATGGTTGCTCGATTGGAGCGAACTTTCCGCCGCGCTAGACGAAGAAAATTCCCGTCGCAACATCGCAATGACTTGTCACACGGACAACGCGGACGCCGAAAAAGCATTTTTGCATTTTGTCGAAAACGTCGAGCCGCAACTCAAGCCGCGCCAATTTGAGTTGGAAAAAATTTACGTCGCGCATCCGCAGCGTAATAATTTACCGAAACCGCGTTTTGAGGTTTTTGACCGCGAAGTAAAAAATCACGTCGAATTGTTTCGGCCGGAAAATGTCGCGCTCGAAACCGAAGAAGCGAAACTCGGCCAGCAGTATCAAAAACTGATCGGCGCGCAGACGGTGAGTTTTCGCGGCGAAGAAAAAACGCTGGTGCAGATGGGCCGTTTCTTGGAAGAACCGGACCGCGCGCTGCGGCAGGAAGCTTGGGAACTCGTCGCCAAACGCCGTTTGCAGGATTCGGAAAAGTGCGAGGAAATTTTAGATGAGCTGATCAAGCTCCGCACGCAGATCGCGAAAAACGCGGGTTTTGAAAATTATCGGGATTTTATTTTCCGCCTGAAAAGCCGGTTCGATTACACGCCGCGCGATTGCGAAAAATTTCATGACGCAATCGAATCGGAAATCATGCCGGCCGTCCGCGAAATCCAGAACGAACGCAAACGGCAGTTGAAATTGGAAAAACTGCGTCCGTGGGATTCCGCCGTGGATCCACAAAATCGCGCGCCGTTGAAGCCGTTTGCCGACGTCGGCGAAATGGTTTCGCGCACGCAAAACATTTTTAATCATCTCGACGCGGAACTCGCCGCGGGGTTCCAGCAGATGCAGGATTTGAAATTGCTCGATCTCGACAACCGTAAAGGAAAAGCGCCAGGCGGTTATCAGTCCACGTTGAGCGAAGCGCGCGTGCCGTTTATTTTCATGAACGCGGTCGGCGTGCAGCGCGATGTGGAAACCATTTTGCATGAGGCTGGCCACGCGTTTCACGCGCAGGCGACGCGCGGCGAAGACTTGTATGCGTATCGCGGCGCGCCGATCGAATTTTGCGAAGTCGCCTCGATGGCGATGGAACTTTTGGGCAACGAATTTCTCGAAGAATTTTATGCGACGCCGGAAGCGAACCGCGCGCGCAAAACGCATCTTGAAGGGATCATCGGATTTTTTCCGTGGATGGCGATCGTGGATGCGTTTCAGCATTGGATTTACACGCACATCGGTCACACGCGCGCCGAGCGCAAGGCGGCTTACTTGAAATTGATGGATCGTTTTGGCGGCGATGTGGATTGGACTGGCCTTGAAGAATCGCGCGCCTATTCGTGGCATCGCCAGCTCCACATTTTTCTCTATCCGTTTTATTACGTTGAATACGGCATCGCGCAGCTTGGCGCGTTGCAGGTCTGGGCGAATTCGCATCGCGACAAGGTGAAAGCGTTGAACGATTACAAAAATTCCCTCGCACTTGGCGGTTCTCGCCCATTGCCGGAATTATTTTCCGCGGCGGGCTGTAAATTTCAATTCGACGCGGCGACGATCAAGCCGTTGATTGAGCTGGCAGGAAATGAGTTGAAAAAACTTTGAAGTCAAAGCGCAACGGATGGGCAGGACGTTCGTGCCATCACGCCCATTCCGTCACCTGACGCTCCGCTCGGCGACGGGGACATCGCAGCGCGATGTCCCTACCTGTCAAAGTAAGACGCCCCAATTGGTTAGCCGGCTTTTAGTTTGGGGAAGAACAAAACTTCTCTGGAAAAACTTTTTTCGGAGTCCGAGGCGTGGATCAGATTGAAGAGAAATTTGTCATCGCCGGGCTGTTGGAATTTTGGCCGATGAGCCGCGTTGGCTTCTTCAGCGCCCGTCCAAAAATCGCCGCGAATGGTGCCCGGCTCGGCCTGCCACGGCCTGGTGGCGCCGACCGCTTTGCGCACTTTTTGAACGGCATCGTCACCTCTCAAATGAATGGCTTTTACCGGTCCGAAAGCCATGTATTTCGCCGTGCCTGTGAGAATGGAGGGTTTGTCGCCGATGGCTGGAAAATAAAATTCCCGCCATTTTTCTTCCGGATGATTATCGCCTTCGGCCGGCGTCCATTCTGCGACCACTTCCAATCCCAATGCCCGGATGCGGGCTTCAACTTGCCCGTCCAAACGCCGCCAGAAGGAATCCGGCTTGATGATGACCAGCGTGTTTTCCTCTTTGTGATCCGTAATAGCGTCTCCCATTTTTAACATTGTAAAAAAGTGAATGGCGTAATGCGCTTAATGGCCTTGTATAAACAGCCAAATTAGCAGCGGAGTGAAATTGCCGGTTACAAAATCAAAACGCAAGGCATAACGGGTTTGATTCCGGGGATTTCATTTCTTTATGACATCAGAGGTTGTGCCGGGCGGCTCTTAAAAAATTTCAAAGCCGGCACAACAGCTTTTCCTTTAATCCCGCCACACGGTCATATTGATGCAACACCGGGATGACGTTTCCGGATATGTCCACCAGCCGCCCTTCGATGTCAGTGCGCAGGCCGTCCAATTTCATGGGCGGGGTGGTTGTCAGCACCGCGCCCTGGCAGTTGACATGGAGCGTCATTGGCGGCAGCAACTTTTCATAGATTAAATAATTATGGATCGCTTGGTCATCGCCGATAATTTTTCGCAATTTACGGGCGCGCAGGGAAAAGGCGAGCAGCCGGGTCAGGTAGGCGATGATTGACTCGGTATCGCCAAATGTCGTCCCCGCGCAGGAGACGGTCTGGTCCCGATACGGGCCAACGCCGGTGAGGCCAAACTGCTTTTGCGTCCAATTAAGATGCAGCCGGGTCGAGCCGATGGTGTGGTTTGGATGTAACAGAAAAAAATGCAGGCCCGGCGGGGGATTCCATGAAAAAGGATCGGCTTGGAAATAAACATCGCGCGCATCGGTCAAAAAAACGCGGTTGAATTCCTGCCGGTGGCGGCGGAGATATTCAAGGCACACCAGATGGCGGCGATAGAACAAAGGCAACGCAAAGTGCGCCAATTTTTCTCGAAATCCACCTAGGGCTTTATTTTTGAAAAAAAGACGCCACAAAGGCCACGCCGGCCAGAAAAAAATTTCCCGGACGAGCTTGGAATGAAACGAAAAAGAAACGACGGTTGCGCCCTGTTTTTCCAACTGCGCCACGGCGCCTTTTTTCATCGCGCTGGCAAAAACAATAAGATGTCCGCAGTAACCGGTGTGTTTCAGGGAAAAGATAAACGGCGCGAGGTAATCGAAATCCACGCCCTGCACCACGGTAAAAATGGCATCCCGTTTGTCCAAATTCATTAAATCAGGCAAATTGTTCCGTGTTTCACGATCTTGGAAGTGTCGCCAAACATTAAAACGGGCCGCAATTTATGCGGCCCATCTGATTTGATGACGGAAATGATTTTTCCGAAAGCCTTGGTTCAGGGCATTTTTCTCTGGGATTCAACAATGAACGGCTTACGTCTCGATGCCGTAGCCCTTGATCTTGTTGTAGAGCGTCTGACGACCGATGCCCAGTTTTTTGGCAGTTTCGAGTTTGTTGCCGTTGGTTTCCTTGAGCATCTGGATGATGGCGTTGCGCTCAACGCCTTCGAGGAGCGTGAAACCGGTGTCGTGGCCTTCAGTGGGAATAAATTTGATGTCGCTGATGCTCAAGTCGGTGACGTCCACTTCCGGGCCTTCGTAAAGCAACACGGCGCGCTGGATTTCGTTTTGCAACTGGCGGACGTTGCCCGGCCAGTCGAAGGCGGTGAGCCGTTCCACGGCTTGCGGCAGAAAACCGCGCAAGGTGCGGTTGGCCTGCGCGGCGTAGCGTTTGAGAAATGAATTCGCCAGCGGCATGATGTCGTCACGACGTTCGCGCAACGGCGGCAGGTCAACGCGGATCGCGCTGATGCGGTAAAATAAATCTTCGCGCAATTTGCCGTCCCTGATGGCTTCTTCCGGCAGACGGTTCGTCGCGGCGATGATACGGCAATTGGTTTTGTAACTCGTCGTGCTGCCGACGGGGCGCACTTCCTGGTCTTGCAACACACGCAGCAATTTGCTCTGCGTATCAATCGGCATTTCGGAGATTTCGTCGAGGAACAAAGTTCCGCCCTCGGCCTGGCGGAAAAGCCCGTCGCGGTCGGTGGTCGAGCCGGTGAAGGAGCCTTTTTTGGAACCGAACAATTCGCTTTCGATCAGCTCGCGGGGCAGGGCGGCACAATTGACTTTGATGATCCGGTTTTTGGCCCGCGCGCTCAAACTATGGATGAGGTCGGCGATGACTTCCTTGCCGGAACCGCTTTCGCCCGCGATGAGAATCGTCACATCGTTCGGTGCCACGCGTTCGATGGTGCGGACGACGTTCTGCATGATCGGACTTTGAAAAATCGGCGCGGAACCGCCGCTCATGGTCGAGAGCGCACGGCGCAGGGAATTATTTTCTTCCTTCT
>JAMFSG010000331.1 GCA_026225155.1 Verrucomicrobiota bacterium | reverse complement strand
TCACATAATCAGCATGGCCGGGGCAGTCAACGTGCGCGTAATGCCGCGTCGGGCTTTCATATTCCACGTGCGAAACGGCGATGGTGACGGTCTTCGTATCATCGCGCACGGTACCACCCTTGGTGATATCGGCATAAGAAATTGCGGGAGCGAGGCCCTTGCGATGCTGCACCGCTACGATCGCGGCGGTCAAGGTGGATTTGCCGTGGTCAACGTGACCGATGGTGCCGACGTTGACGTGCGGTTTCGTTCTTTGAAATTGCTCTTTGGCCATTGTATTCTTGTGTTGCTTGTTGCTGCGTTTGTTTTTGTGGAGCCCATGATCAGGATTGAACTGATGACCTCGTCCTTACCAAGGACGTGCTCTACCAACTGAGCTACATGGGCATCCAAAAACTTTTTCGTTCAAACCCGAATCGTAAAACGACAAAAATCCGTTCCTCTCATGTTTCTTGCGAATTTTAAGAGGCTATCGGTTAATGTTTTTTACGGCTCTGACCCGCACAAAGTAAGTAACGAATTGCCACCTGTCAACTGGATTTTATTTTTATTTTGGTTGTTTTGCCAGCTTCCGAAAAATTACGAGATTTCACTGCTTGTTTCAAACCTTTACGCCCGCGGATGCGCCTCATCGTAAGCCTTTTTCAACCGTTCAGTCGTTACGTGCGTATAAACCTGCGTCGTGATGAGATGCGCGTGGCCGAGCAATTCCTGCACGCTTCGCAAATCCGCGCCCGCGTCCAGCAAATGCGTTGCGTAACTGTGACGCAATTTATGCGGCGTCAAATTCGGATCCAGTCCCGCGAGCGAAAGATATTTTTTGAACCGCCGCGATAATTGCACCGGTGCGAGCGGCGCTGCTTTTTTCGTGTCAGCAAGAAAAACCGGATTTAATCCCACCGGCGGTTTGGCCAGAACGTCCCAATAATTTTCAACCGCCTTCAACGCCGGTTCACCGATCGGCACCAGCCGTTCTTTTTTACCTTTGCCGCGCACACGCACAATCTGCTCGCTCCAATCAATATCATCTGCGCGCAAACCGCACAGCTCGCTGATACGCAGGCCGCAGGAGTAAATCGTCTCGATCACCGCCGCGTCACGCAAACAGACTTCCGTCGAAATCGGCCGGCCCGCGCCTTTTTTTTCTTTTTGCGAATCTAAAAGCTTTTTTGGAGCTTTCAACAAATCCACCATCTGCTGAATCGTCAAAAATCGCGGCAACCGTTTTTCCAATTTCGGCAGCGCGAGATTTTTGATCGGTAAATTTTCGACGACGCCATGCCGCATCAAAAATTTATAAAACGAGCGCAGTGCAGAAAACCGAAGTTGGATTGCCGCGCGACTTAATTTATTTCGTCCGACAAAACGCAGGTAGCTGCGAAAATCATCGCGCTGCAGTTTTTCCCAAACCGGCGGCGATTTGCGCTCGCCCAAATGCCAGCGAAAAAATTCCGTCAACGCCTGCGAATAATTTCGCTGCGTATAAACCGACGCCCCGCGATCCGTCGCCAAATGCGCGAGGAATTTAGAAATCCACTTGTCGCGGATTTCAGTTCGAGCGTTTGACGGTTCGTCCATGAGAAAAAGACTTTGACACGAATTGCACGAATTTTCACGAATTGAATTTGTGTAGTTTGAATTCGTGTTAATTCGAGCAATTCGTGTCTGCCCCTTGTTTTATCCGTGTTGATCCGCGTCCACCCGTGGTTAAAGAAAATCCAAAACCAATTTCAAAAATTCTTCCGGCTTGTCCGCGTGAATCCAATGGCTCGCCTCGACAATCGTTTTGATTTGCGCCTGCGGAAATAATTCGCGAATTAAAATTTCGTCGTCCGCGCCGATATATTTTGATTTGCCGCCACGAATGAACAACGTCGGTTTGGAAAATGTTTTCCCGCTAGAAATTGCTTCGCCCAATTTCGGATAATTATCCGAAAGCCCGCGCAGATTGATTTTCCAAAAAAAATTCCCAGCGGAATCTCGTCCCAAATTTTTCAGCAAAAACCGGCGCAGAACCAGATTCGGAATTTCCGGCGCTAGCGCATCTTCGATATGTTGCCGCGCTGAAAACGATTTCAAATCTAACGCCAGCAGCGCGGTGAAAATCTTATCGTGCGATGGCAAATACGCGCGCGGCGCCATGTCCGAGACGATGAGTTTTTCCACGCGTTCGGGAAATTGCAGCGCGAATTGCATTGCCGTTTTGCCGCCCATCGAATGACCAATCACAAAAGATTTTTCGATGCCACGCGCCGCCATGAATTCGTTCACATCGTCCGCCATCAACGAATAATTCATCTCCACGCTGTGCGGCGACTGGCCGTGATTCCGCTGGTCCAAAGCAAAAACGTGAAACGATTCCGCGAGCCGCAACGCGATGGAATGCCAATTGTCCGACGAACCAAAAAGTCCGTGCAAAAGAATGACCGCCCTGCCCTGACCGGATTCTTTGAAATGAAGTTGCATGATTCCGATTGTCGCGCGAAGCACGCGAAGATTGCGAAGAAAGAAAATCTCACCTTCGCCAACTGCGCGTTCTTCGTGCGAAATAATTATTCATCGCGCGGCGGGAAGTCGAAAGTGATCTTGCCTTTTTTATCCATCACCAAATACGCCGGAAATGGTTTGCCGGCTTTAGAAATGAATTTGTTTAGCAGATCGCTTTTGCTTTCGGCGAGAATTTTGGTCGCCTGCGCGGCGTCAATCGGCTGTTCCAAAATTATTTTCTTGATGCTGAATTTGCACGGCTTGGTTTCGCGCTGCGAATTTTCGCAGACATAGCCCGCGTCCGTTTCCGTGTCAAAAACTTTGCCGCCGCATTTCGGGCAGATGCCGATTTCTTTTTTGCCGGTGAAATCAATTTTCGGCGGCGGCTCGACCGGCGCGCCGTCTTTGGCTTTGCCTTTTTTCTCGCGCGGCGCAAATTCAAACGCCGTCTTGCCGTCTTTCAAAACGAGAAACGCCTCGAACTTGCGGTTGTTTTTCTTCGAGACAAAATTCTTGAGCAAATCCGTTTTGCCGGTCGCGAGCAATTTCACGATCTGCGCCGGTTCAATCGTCTGCTGCAAAATGATTTTGCCGCTGCGGAAATCGCAGGTCTTGTCCGGGCCGGTCGCTTTTTCGCAGAGGTAATTCATGCCCGCGTCGAACACGCGCGATCCGCATTTCGGACATTTGCCGAGCGGTTCTTTGCCGGTGAAATCCACAGGCGCGGCGTCCGTGCCATCATCTTTTTTGTCGTTACCGAAATCAAACTGCGGCTTGAATTCCGCATCCATCTTGATGATCGCGGCGAATGGAAAACCTTGCTTGCTGCGGAAACCTTGCAGCGGGCCGACGACGCCTTTCGTGATGAGTTCCTCGACTTCGGAAATTTCCAACTGCCGACTCGCCACGATTTTCCACAATGCAAAATCGCATTTCTGGCACTGGAATTTTTTGTAATTCTCGTGGATCTCGCCGCCGCATTTCGGGCACGGCACATTCAATTTTCCGTAATCGCCCGGAACAGTGTCGCTTTCGTGCTGCTTGGCTTTCGCCACGATGTCACGCGTCGCGTCGGCGATTTCGCGCATGAAATCGTCGCGCTTCATTTTGCCGCGCGCCATGAGATTCAATTTGAATTCCCATTCGCCCGTCAATTCCGGCGAACACAATTGCGGAATTTCCAAACCGCGCAAAAGTGTGATGAGTGAAAACGCCTTCGCCATCGGCTGCAATTCGCGGCCGTTGCGCGTCACATATTTTTCCCAGATCAAACCTT
>JAMFSG010000330.1 GCA_026225155.1 Verrucomicrobiota bacterium | reverse complement strand
GATATGCTTTCCGTTTTGCGCCAATACGATCTGCCGCTGCATTTTCCGAAAAATGTTTTGGCCGAGGCGAACGCGATCGGCTCGACCGTTGATCCGCGCGATTTTGCCGGCCGCGAAGATTGCCGCGCGCATCAAGTCATCACGATTGATCCCGACGACGCGAAAGATTTTGACGACGCGATCTGCCTGCAAAAAATTTCCGCCGACCAATGGCGTTTGTGGGTTCACATCGCGGACGTGTCGCATTACGTCAAGCCCGGCACCGCGCTCGATGTCGAAGCCGAAAAACGCGGCAACTCGACTTATCTCGTGGATCGCGTCATTCCGATGCTGCCGGAAGCGTTGAGCAATGAACTTTGTTCGCTCAAACCGAACGTGGATCGTTTGACGAAGTGTGTGGAATTTTTGGTGTCGAACGACGGCCGCGTGTTGAGCACAAAATTTTATCCCGCCGTCATCCATTCGCAAAAACGATTTGCCTACGCGCAGGTTTTGGAAATTTTGCAACGCGCGCCGGCGGATGATCTGATTGAACAGATGTTGCATCAGGCGCACGAACTTGCGCAAAAAATCCGCCGCCACCGTTTCAAAAACGGTTCGCTCGAACTGGATTTTCCCGAAACAAAAATCCGGCTGGACGAAAATGGAAAAATTCTGCGCATCGAAAAAAACGAGAACGACGTGTCGCATCAGTTGATCGAGGAATACATGCTGCTCGCGAACGAAGCGGTCGCGACGCGCCTGATGAGTTTGCAGACGCCTGCGATTTATCGCATCCACGAAGAGCCGGACGTGCGGCGTTTGCAGGAATATCGGCAGGAAGTTTTGAGCCATCACGTTCCGTGCGGCAATCTGAATCATCCCGCCGAAGTGCAAAAACTGTTGCAAAAGCTCGGCACGATTCCCATCGGCCAGGCGCTGAAAATCGGTTTTCTCAAATCACTCATGCGCGCGCGTTACGCCATTGAGCCACTCGGCCATTATGGATTGGCCAAGAAAAAATATACGCACTTCACCTCGCCGATTCGTCGTTACGCCGACCTCGTCGTGCACCGCGCGTTGTTCGATAAAAATCCCGCATCGGCTTCCGCGCTCAAGGAAATTGCCGAACACATTTCCGTGACCGAACGCAATTCCGCTGATGCCGAACGCGACAGCAAGGACGTAAAATTGTTCGCGTTTTTGAAAGCGCAATTGGAATCTGGCGAGCCGATAAAATATCCCGCGCTTGTGACTGACGTGCGGAATTTCGGTTTCTTCGTGGACGTTCCCGGTCTCGCGATGAGCGGCCTCGTGCCGCTGTCGTTGATCGAAGATGATTTTTATGTGTTCGATGAAGCGCGGCGAAACCTGGTCGGACGGCGCACGCGTAAAATGATCCGCCTCGGCGACAAAATCACCGTGCAAGTCGCGCGCGTGGACACGGCCAAGAAGCAGGTGGATTTTTGTCTCGCTGCTGAAGAGCGAAAATCATCCGCCGCGCCGCCATTTTCAAAACCATTGGCCAATCGCCCGCAAGCGTCGCGGCCCGAATCAAAACGTCCGCCGCAAACGCGTCAGGAAAATTCGCGGCATTCAGATAAGCGACGACAGGATTCTCGCCGGCCAGATTCACGATCGGCAAAATCAAATCCGCCGCCGTCACGCCCGCAACTTGGAATGGGAAATAAATTTTTGCTGAAAACTTCCGTGCGGACGTTCGGCAGCGGCAAACGTCATGGCAAATAAATTGGGGACATGAAAAGATGTTGTTTCCGCCGTGGAGAATTTGGTTGGTTACATGGTTGGTAATCTTTAAAGCTGATCGAGCAGGCGCGCCGTCAGATATCAGTGATCTATTCTATTTTGGAAGAATCAATTCAAGGCTTTCAAAATAAGATTGTTTTGTTAAAGATTTAGTCATGCACCAACCAATTGAAAGGGAGAGCTTTTTTTCCGTTTTATTTGCAACTTGGGCGGTGATTATTTTTTCGCAAACCATCAGAGCGTCTTCTTTGGAACCAATGGTCATCGAGTTTGGCTGGCAATTGCAACCGGTTTCCAAAGTGGCCCAATCAGGTGAAGAAATTTCTCAAGGCAGCTTTCACCCTGATGGATGGTATCAAGCAACCGTGCCCGGCACGGTGTTGAGCAGCCTGGTAAATGATGGAATTTATCCCGAACCGCTCTACGGCGAAAATAACCGGCCGGATAAAATTCCCGAAAGTCTTTGCCGGACATCTTATTGGTATCGGACGACGTTTAAAGTGCCGGATGATTATGCCGGCAAAACTGTCTGGCTGAATTTCGACGGGATCAATTACGCGGCGGAAGTGTGGGTCAATGGCAAAAGCATCGGCGGTATCAAAGGTGCTTTCACGCGCGGAGTGTTTGATATTTCTTCCGTTGTTACCGCCGGCAAGAAAGCTGCGCTGGCTGTGCAGATTTCACCGCAACCACACCCGGGGATTCCGCATGAACACACGCTCGCCAACGGCATGGGTCTCAACGGTGGCATCACCGCCGTTGACGGGCCAACTTTTCTTTGCACCTTGGGTTGGGATTGGATTCCGGCGATCCGCGACCGCGATTCTGGCATCTGGCAGAAAGTTTTTCTTTCTGCAACGGGTCCGGTGGTGGTCGAAAATCCATTGGTGACAACTGATTTGCCGCTGCCGAATTTGGACACGGCGGACATTGCTATTCAGACAACCTTGCAAAACGTAACCGGCCAGCCGCAGAAAGGTATTCTAAAAGGCAGTTTCGATGACGTCGCTTTTGAGCAACCAGTTGAAATAGCAGCTAACTCCGCAAAGTTGGTTTCATTAGATCCGACAAACGTTGCCGTGTTGCATTTGAAAAATCCGAAGCTATGGTGGCCGAATGGTTATGGCCCGCAAAACTTGTATAAGTTGCATTTGAGTTTTGAGGTGGATGGAACGACTTCGGATTACAAGGATATAGGTTTCGGCATCCGCAAGATCACTTACTCGGTTGCCGACTCGGAGAACCTTACTATCTCGGTCAATGGTGTCCGCATTTTCTGCAAAGGCGGCGATTGGGGTATGGACGAGGCGATGAAACGTATTCCGCGCGAACGGCTGGAGGCGCAAATCCGGATGCACCAGATCGCCAATTATACCAT
>JAMFSG010000329.1 GCA_026225155.1 Verrucomicrobiota bacterium | reverse complement strand
GATGCCAGTTACCATCGCCGAGCGAATAGCTTGCAATGCCTTCAATGCGCACGACCGTGGCATATCCGGGACGAACAGGTTGGGCGGAAACGGTGGCACTGAGGCCAATAACCGCAGCAAATAATGCGGCAGCGAGTATTGTTTTCACATTTTTCATAAATCTATTTCTCCAATTTCAAACTGAATTGAATATAGCCATCGAGCCAGCAGTTTGTCAACCGGCTTTTTAGTAATCAAATGGCAACGCCGGATGGCCGGAGGCTTTCTCGGCCAGTTTGGTTTCGCATACATTTAAGTTAACGCGGGCAAAATCGCTGAAATAATAGAGCTTTTGGGAACGGATGAGATATTGCCGTGCAGCAGCGTAATCTCCAATTTGAATATAATGCCAGCCAATGTGGGCCATCATAAAATAGCTGTTTGGGTCGCGCAATTCGGCTTCGGTATAATA
Source organism: Verrucomicrobiota bacterium (assembly GCA_026225155.1). GTDB lineage: Bacteria > Verrucomicrobiota > Verrucomicrobiia > Limisphaerales > UBA11358 > UBA11358. The sequence continues at coordinate 4,698 of JAMFSG010000329.1, read as the reverse complement.
TTGGGCGGCTTTTGGGTGGTCTCCAATCCAGTCCAGACACATGCCGGTATCCAAAAAGCTATAGTTGTGATGCGGATCAAGCTGGATGGCATGGGCATACCAATCCATTGCCTGTTGTGCGAGCGGGGCAAAATCCGGTCCGCCTTGAAAGCTTTGTGTGCGAAAACATTCGCCGATTTCATAGGCGGTCTGGAAATTTTGCGGTTCGCAGGCGAACGCCTTTTCCAACACCGCCGCCTTTTCAGGTGAAAATAATTCCTGTTGTTCCGCGCGCGCCAGCCAAAAGGTTTCATGGCCGCGCCGCCATTCATCCGCGGCGAAAGCAGTGGCCGTAGCTAAAAGCGCGATGGTCAATGTCCATTTTACCGGCATCCCAATGCGAAACCAATGTCGCGTGGTCGCAAAGCGCAGATTGCTTGCCAGCAATGCCAGCAGGGTCACGCCGACGAGGGCATTGGCGGGGATGTGCAGATTGAAATCCATCACGGAATGCACGGCCAGTGCCAAAAGGCCGCCAGTCGCACCGAGGAAAAATGCAAAACGATTGCTTTGGCCGTGGCCAAAATCATCTTCCGCGCGGCGGACGTGCGGCCAGGTTTTTGCGAGCGTGAAAATGAAAATCCCAATTCCCGCCAGCACGATGACGCCGCCAATCGTTCCCCAGTCTGCCAGCAGGTTTATGTAATCATTGTGCGCGCGGTTGGGGCGAAGTTGAATCGGTTCCGGACGATATTGTGGGAAACGGTAATCAAAATGTGCCGGGCCGACGCCACACCAGAAGTTATCCCGCCACATTTGATCCGCTGACCGCCAAAGTTCGAATCGAGTATCGAAGTCCAGCACTCCCGGACCATTTTCATCCGGCTTGACGATGCGCTGCGCATAGCCGGTCGTTTTGGAAAGATATTTTGATACGAAAAATCCGCCGCCCACGAGCAGGACCAGCAGAAATAAAAGCGCACGCAAACGGTGATTCCGGTGGCCCAACAAAACGCACAGCACAAAAAGAATTCCCGTTCCCGTCGCTACCCAGCCGGCGCGTGAAAATGTTGCCGCCAATCCCGCCACCATCGCCACGACCGCATAAATCAGCAAGATCCGCGTCACGATTCCCACCCGGCCGACCAATAAATAGCCCAACGCCAGCGGCAGCAACATATCCAATAAACCGGCCAAGTCGTTCGCCGAAATATAAGTGCCGCCCGCGCGCCCGACATTGTCGGAATGCAGATTCCAAACGCGGTCGGAGTGCGTGACTAATTGCGTCACGGCGTAACATGAAATCAAGGTTGCCAGTGCAATGAGCGTGAAGCTGATGGCTTGCGATTCTTTCTGGCCATGCAAATTATTGACGACGACAAAAAAAACGAAGGTAAACAGCAAGACTTGGATGACCTCCACCCGCGCCACATATTCGATGTCCGCCGTGAAATATCGCGCGACGGCATAAACCGCGAAAGCCACGACCACCCACGCCAGCGGCGGCCAAAGTAATTTTGGTTTAGGATCCAGCCACAGGCGCGCCACCCACAAAATGAAAATGCCGGCGCCGGTTCCTTGCATGACAAGAAACGACCATTCATCCACCGCGCCGAAAGCCAGCGGCGCAAAAACCAGCATTCCCAAGAACAGAATTAAAATTCCGCGCTCGCACAGCTCGTCCAGATTTTTCCGGGTGAGAAACATTGCGCGAAAAAATGAACTTTGCCCGCGAACGAGTAAAGAATTTAACCGCGGATAGGGCAAAACGCAGAGACGCAGAGGCCGCATAGAACCATAATTTTTTTCTGCTCGGCGATTCTCCGCGCCCTCCACATTTAATTTTTAATCCGTGTTATCCGCAGTTAAACCTTTTTCTTTTTAGCCGCTTCCGGCCGGAATTCCAGAATTTCCCCCGGCTGGCAATCCAGCGTTTCGCAAATCGCTTCGAGCGTGGAAAAACGGATGGCTTTGGCCTTGCCGGTTTTGAGGATGGACAGATTTTGCGGCATGATGTCCACGGCGTCCGCGAGATCGTTCAGCCGCATTTTGCGCTGCGCGAGCACCACGTCGAGATTGACGATGATCGGCATAAACTTAAACCGTCAATTCCTGTTCTTCTTGAATTTTCCGGCCTTCGTCCATGATCCAAGCGATTAAAATAATCAGAAATCCGATTGCAAGTTTTGCAAAATCGTGAAGACCAATCACCAGTCCTCTTGAAGCAATCGTATCCAGAAATTTTGCGACCAACCAATCGCTCATGACCAAACCGCCAAGCCATTTGATACAAGTGATGTTTTCGGTGGTGAAAAAATTCCCGTTCGCAAAAAAACGAAGCAGTTTATTTAAGAGAAAAGCGCCTGCAAAAAATAATCCCGCCCTGACAAATCCGAGGATTAAAATAGATACGGGAATAGCACGCAGTGAAGAATACTTTGAAAAGGGCGGTGATAACACATTTGGCGAAATGTGGGTCCAGCCAATAATGTCAGACAAGCAAATTGAAATAACCGCGACAACGGAAACAACGGCTAGGCCGACCAAAATTCTGACAATCCGGCTGACAATTTTGATTCGTTTCAACCGCGCATTTGGTTTTTGAGAAAAAACATTCGCATTCATACCTGTTGTTTAAACCAACCAGTTTCGATAATCAAGTTATTTTTAATGATAAACGATAAATAAAGTTCGATTAACAGGTTTTTCATTCGCGAAAAACACCACCACCCAAAAAGGTGATAGACCGGCGCGCGGGCTTTCTTTACAAATACGCACTTATTTATGACCGATTCGCGTTATTCCAAACTGGCGAAACTGCTCGTCAATTATTCCACCGCGCTCCAAAAGGGCGAACGCATCTTGCTCGACATGATTGACGTGCCGGACGAGTTCACGGTGGAATTGATCCGTGCCGTGCGCGCGGCGGGCGCGACGCCGTTTGTCGAGACGCGGCACACGCGGGTCGGGCGCGAACAATTGCTCGGCATCACGGAAGCGCAGGCGGCGGACATCCGCGACCTCGAAATGTTCCGCATGAAAAAAATGCAGGCATACATCGCGATTCGCGGCGCGGACAACATGAGCGAAAATTCCGACGTGCCGTCCGACAAGATGCAGATGTATTCCAAAGTCATCCGGCCAGTGCAAAATTATCGCGTGAATAAAACGCGCTGGTGCGTCTTGCGTTGGCCCACGCCGAGCATGGCGCAAGCCGCCGGCATGAGCACCGAGGCATTTGAAAATTTATATTTCGACGTCTGCACGATGGATTATCCGAAAATGGCGAAGGCGATGACGCCGCTGGAAAAATTGATGGCCAAAACGGATCGCGTGCATCTGAAAGGTCCGGGCACGGATCTGACGTTCAGCATCAAAGGTATCGGCGCGAAAAAATGCGAAGGCACGCGCAACATTCCCGACGGCGAAGTATTTTCCTGCCCGACAAAATTTTCCGTGAACGGCACGATCCAATACAACACGCCGACGCTTTATTCGGGAACGAAATTTGAAAACGTGCGTCTGGTTTTGAAGGATGGAAAAATCATCGAAGCGACGGCGAACAACACGAAACGCCTGAATGAAATTTTGGACACGGATGCCGGCGCGCGTTACATCGGCGAATTTTCGCTCGGCTTCAATCCGTATATCCAAACGCCGATGTGTGATATTTTGTTCGATGAGAAAATTGCCGGCTCGCTGCATTTTACGCCCGGCCAAGCTTACGAAGATTGCGGCAACGGCAACAAAAGCGCGATCCACTGGGACATGGTTTTGATCCAGCGCAAAGAATGGGGCGGCGGCGAAGTATGGTTCGATGGCGAACTGATCCGCAAAGACGGCATCTTTTTGCCGAAAGATTTGAAGCCGCTGAATCCGGCGAACCTGAAATAATTTTTGAAAACAAAAAACGGGCGGCGATGACACGCCGCCCGTTTTGCTTTTCAAAAGGAGGTCAGTTATTTTCTTTCAGGATGGAAAGGAACTGTTTCATCGCGGGCGAAAGGACTTTGTTCTTTTTATAAATCGCGGCGAGCGGACGATAAAATTCGCCGTCATCAATCTGCACTGCCGTGAGCGTTTGCTTGGCGATTTCCTGGATGACCGTGCCTTGCGGCACGATGGAAATGCCCGCGTCAATTTCCACGGCGCGCTTCACGGTTTCGACGTTGTCGAATTCCATGATGTGATTCACCTCGACATCGTGTTCCTTGAAAATTTTGTCCAGCGCCTTGCGCGTCGGGATGTCCGGCTCGAAGCTGATGACTTTCTGGCCGGCGAGCGCCTTGAGCTTGATGCTTTTTTGTTTCGCGAACGGATGTTGCGGATGCGTGATGAGCACGAGCGGTTCTTTGCGCAGCGGAATGATTTCCAATTTTGAATCTTTCACCGGATACGCGACGAGGCCGAGGTCAACGACGTTGCTCAAAACGTCTTCGTAAACTTGATTGGCGCGGCGATATTCGACGTGGATGTTCACCGTCGGATAGCTCTTCATGAACCGTTTGATATACGGCGGCAGATCGTGCAGGCCGATGGAATAAATTGTGGCCACGCGGATGGTGCCGGAGATGATGTCCTTTAACTCCTGCAATTTGCTGTGCAACGATTCGTAAGTCTGGATGATTTGCTTGCTGTAATCATAGAGCACCTGGCCTTCGCGCGTGAGCCGGAATTTCTTTTTGCTGCGTTCAATTAGCAGCGATTTGAAGGTGCGTT
>JAMFSG010000328.1 GCA_026225155.1 Verrucomicrobiota bacterium | reverse complement strand
GATGCTATTGCCTTCTGTGTCCTTGAATATCCCGATGAACCCGTAATGCCCGATGGGCGTGCGCGATTTCGTGACCGTTCCGCCAGCGTCGGGGATACGGCCTAGCACCTCATCCAAATCGCCTTCCACATTCAGATAAACCAAGGTTCCGCCTCCGCCGGGTGGAGGCGTATTGCTTTCTAAAATGGAGCCGCCGACACCACCTTGCGTGTGATCGAAAGGAAATAATAGCTCCGGGATATCGCCCAGCTTCACCTCTTCCAATGAAATTTGCAGAATCGTTTCGTAAAACCGTTTGGCCCGTTGAAGATTTGCCGCGTGGATCTCGAACCAGTTCAAGGCGTGGATTTTTTTTGTGTTCATAGTATTGTTGGTTACTCGTTTATTCGTGCCGGACAACCTTTGCCCGGCAACCACGAACACCATGAAGCACGCCAGTGACAACCCCATGTCAGGAGACTTTTCGGGGCGAAAAATCAGATGGAATACTTTGCCACCACTTTTGCCGCCTCGGACGCCACCACAGATTTTAGATGATCGGGTGAAAGGACTTCCGCCTTGTCGCCAAAGGACAATATCCACGAGGCAAATGATTCCAACGCATAGATTCGCAACGTGACCATCACATCGCCATTCGTCTCCTCTTTTTCCTGTTCCACGCGGATGTTCCAATCCCGGCGCACGTATTCCATCACCTCGCGCTTGAAACTGATCACCACCGTCTCCAACCCGTCCTCACGCGGGGAAGTCTTCAAATATTCCGGCAACGAAAAATTCGTGTGTCCGATGAATATCTCGTTCAATAACCGCAGGCTGCGGATCCGGTCACTGCGAAAATCTCGCAGGTTGCGCCGCAACCGGCAATGCGCAATCAGATGCCAATTGTCCGCGTAATAAATCAGTCCCAATGGCTCCACATGTCTCCGCGTCAACTCGCGGCGTGCGCCGCCCAAGTAATCCAATGCCAGCACCCGACGCTCGGCCAGCGCTTGCTGGATGGGGATTAGTGCCTCACTCGCCATCCGCGCGACCGTCACCGAATGTTTTCCCATCACGGCGGTGGAACGTTCCAGCCGGTCTAGATGATCTTGTCGTTCGCGGGGCAATACCGAACGGATTTTCAGGAGCGCGGACGTCATCTGTTTGCGCAGCGAAGCATCCGTAAGTTGTTCCACCAGCTTTCCACCCAGGAACAACGCGCCAGCTTCTTCCGCCGTAAACATCACCGGCGGCAAGTGATAGCCTTTGACCAGGCAGTAACCTACGCCCGCCTCGGCCATGATGGGAATACCCGCCTCGCCCAATGCCGCAAGATCGCGATACATCGTGCGCACACTGATCTCGAAATGCGCCGCCATGTCCTCGGCGCGCGTGACCCGACGGCCTTGCAAATACACCACGATCGCCATAAGACGGTCCACTCGATTCATTAAGTCGAGGATAACAAAACCCTCTTCGGCTTGTGAAGAGTTTCCCGGCGCGATCTCTGATAGCCTTCTGAGTGTGAAACTACGCAGCTTCTGCTATGCGTGGGCGGGACGGGCGAAATTATGCGTCTGGACAACTTGATTACCGACTTTTCAGCCTGAATGGACGGTGAACCGAGAGTGCGCTGGTTGAACCGAGATGGTGGTGAGAAGCGCCGGAGATTGAATATTTAAAGTGGTCTCGCTCCTCAAACTACCATGTCTGATGGTGCAAACTCACTCAAAAAGCCAACTGTCTTGGAAAAATCAACTCGCGATTATTGGGTGATGGTCTTTTTGAAAAAAGTTGTCGGGATTTTGATTCCAGTAGACAAACAATTATAAATATCCCGCAGCGCATAGCGCGGAACTCTTAGATGCAATTAATTCTATACTGCTTTTCTATACTATGTGCTGTTTTTAGGTCACATCACAATATATCAGAATAAAAGAAAAAACGTTTTCCAGCCAATAAAGACGGGGATTTTGTTATGAGGTCGTATCAGATTAAATCAGAGCAAAAGAAGCTGTTTTGACTCCCAAAGCAAGTGCTCCAGCCAGGCTGAGCTACGCTCCGACGCAGGCGCATATCATTCCATGATTTTCGCCGCGCACAATCATTACTTTTGGCCAACGTCATCGGTAAAAAGATTTCAACTCGACGCTTTGACGGTTTGCGGCTACTTTTACATTATGTCAACGGAAACCGCAGTCGCCCCGAAAAAAATCAACCTTCGCCGCCCGGACATCATGGAACAGGTGCAGGCGCAGGTGTTGTCGCATTATCGCAGTGAGATCGTCGAAAAGATTCGCGCGAGCGGCGGCGTGCTTTCGTCCGGCGACTTGACGGTCAAGCTCGCGAAGGAATTTGGTTTTTGCTACGGCGTCGAGCGCGCGATTGATCTGGCTTACGCGGCGAAAAAATTTTTTGCCGAAGTCGCGCCGAACACGCCGATTTATCTGCTCGGCGAAATCATCCATAATCCTGAGGTCAACGACCAGATCAGCAATCTCGGCATCCAGATCATTTCCCCGAAACCGACCGAGGCCGAGCTGGCGAAATTGAATGCCGGCGACGTCGTCATCATTCCCGCGTTCGGCACGGAAGTCACCACGCGCGAACGCATCAAAGAAAAAGGCTGCGAACTCGTGGACACGACGTGCGGCGACGTGATGAGCGTTTGGAAACGTGTTCGCCAATATTCGAAGGAATCCGTCACAAGCATCATCCACGGCAAGGCGAAGCACGAAGAAACGAAAGCCACAACATCGCAAGCGCGCGCCTATGGCAGCGGCCATTATCTCGTCGTTTTCAATTTGGCGGAAACGGATTACGTTTGTAATTATATTTTGAGCGGCGGCGACAAATTGGATTTTTTGGAAAAATTCAAAGGCGCGCATTCCGATGGTTTTGATCCTGACTTGCATTTGCAAGCGGTCGGCGTCGCGAATCAAACCACGATGTTGCGCGGCGAGACGGAAGAAGTGCAGCGCCGGTTCAAGGCCGTGATGGAAAAGAAATTCGGCGCGGGCGAAATCGAAAAACATTTTCGTTTCTTCGACACCATTTGCGGCGCGACCCAAGATCGTCAAGACGCTTTGCAAAAAATGCTCAAGGAACCGCCAAATTTGTTGATCGTTGTCGGCGGATATAATTCGTCGAACACGTCACATCTCGCGGAAATGGGCGAGCAAGTATTACCGACTTTTTTCATCAAGAACGCGGCGAAAATGCAGTCCGGCCAGCTCATCGTCCATTATGACCAGCACAAAAAATCCGAAGTCGAAACGCGCGACTGGCTGCCGTCCGGCACGATCACCGTCGGCATCACCGCCGGCGCAAGCTGCCCGAATAATTTGATTGAAGACACGATTCGCCGCCTGTTCAGCCTGCGTGGCATTTCCGTCCAAGAATTGCTCAAGAATTAATGATTCATTTCGTATTGACAAATGATGAAAATCACATCATTATGAAAACATGAGGATGACCGTTGAAATTGAAGAAGACGCCTTGGATGAATTGATAAAAGTCACCGGCATAAAAAAAAGCAGCCCTGCCGTGGCCTTCGCCGTGCGGGATTTTATCAACCGGAAAAAGGCGAAAGATTTCGGCCGGATGTTGCGGGAAGGCAAGTTTGATTATCCCGCCACAAACGACGAAATCGAAAACCGCGATATTTGACATGGTGCTGGTGGATTCATCAGTTTGGATCGAGTCGCTGCGCCGTGACGGGCGGCTCGAAGTAAAACTTGCGCTGGAAAACCTCCTCGAAGAATACGAAGCTTCCTTGTGTGGGCCGGTAAAATTGGAGGTTCTCGGCGGCGCGCGCCCGCAAGACCGGAAAGCTTTGGAAGCGCATTTTAGTTGTATTCCCTATTTTCCGATGACCGATTCCGCTTGGGATTCGGCAAAAAATCTCGCATGGCGGATGCACGATAAAGGCTGTCATGCGCCGTGGAATGATATTTTGATCGCCACGCTTTCGGTTCAAACCGACTGCCGGATTTACACGATAGATAAACATTTTGAACTGATGTATCAAGCGGGCGCGGGAATTCGACTTTACAAGGCAGGTTACAGCGGCAGCTACAATCCAAATTGATTTTTATGCCACGCACTCGTCAGGAATTGGAGCAGATCGAACGTCAGATTCTTGCGCCTTATGCGCAGTTCAGCGGCGACACGCGCGGGCGCGAATATCCGGAACCGCCGCCTGACTGGCGCACGCAATACCAGCGCGACCGCGACCGCGTCATTCATTCACGCGCGTTTCGCCGCCTCGAATACAAGACCCAAGTTTTTCTCAACGGCACGGGTGATCATTTGCGCACGCGGCTCACGCACACGATGGAAGTTGCCGCCATCTCACGCAACATTGCCAGCGCGCTCAAATTAAATACCGATCTCGCAGAAACCATCGCACTCGCGCATGACCTCGGCCATTCGCCGTTCGGCCACAAAGGCGAAACCGTCCTTGCGCGTTTGATGAAAGGCCACGGCGGTTTTGAACATAATTCCCACAGCCTGCGTATCGTCGAGGAACTCGAACAAAAATACCCGAATTTTTCCGGATTGAATTTGTCGTGGGAAGTCCGCGAAGGTTTGGCAAAACATCACACCGCTTACGACCATCCCGGCAGGCGCAAAGGATTCGACGCAAAAAATTCATCGCTCGAAGCACAGATCGCCAATCTCGCGGACGAAATCACTTATTACAGCCACGATTTGGATGATGGTTTAGATTCCGATTTGTTGTCCGAAAAAGAACTCGCGAAAAATGTCCGTGTCTGGGCGCACGCCGCGAAACAAGTTAAAAAGGAATATGGAATTTTGCCCGACGAAAGCCGGCGTTACTTCACCATTCGCACGATCATTGACATGCAGATCCGCGATGTCGTCGAACACAGCGAACGGCTCATCCTCAAAGCTGGCGTGCGATCCGCCGACGATGTGCGCCTGAACGCCAAGCCGCTCGTGCAGCACAGTCCGGAACGCAGCAAACTCAATCTCGAACTCCGCCACTATCTTTACAAAAATCTGTATTACAATCCCGTCGTGCATCAGCCGAATTTGCGCGCGGTGAAACTGCTCGGACAACTTTTCAAATATTTTCTCGCGCATCCGAAAGAGATTGGCGAAAACTCGCAGAAGCGCGTTAAAAAAATCGGCCTGCACCGCGCCGTTTGCGATTATCTCGCCGGCATGACCGACCGTTACGTCATGCAGGAATCCGAACGCATCTTCGGCAAGAAACTCAAAGCCGCGTGACCATTTCGTCCGCCGGCAATCCGGCGAGCAATTGCAAAACCGTTTTCCCCTGCCCCGGCAAAATCAAATCCGGCGCAATCTCACTCAACGGCTGTAAAACAAATCTGCGTTCGTGCGCACGCGGATGCGGAAGAACTAATTCCTGCGAATTTTGAATTCCACTTCCAAATGCGATCAAATCCAAATCCAATGGTCGTGCCTCGTTCAAAACTTTTTTTTGCACGCGGCCAAATTCTTTTTCCAACAACTGAAGTTTCGCCAGCAACGATTCCGGCGTTTCATTTTTCTGTGGAACCAAACCGACGACCGCATTCACAAATTTCGGCGAGTCCGGCGGGCAATCCACCGGCGACGTTTCCCAAAGCGAAGATTTTAGAATCGGTTCAGCGGAAAAATTTTGCAGCCGCGCCATCGCGTCCAAAATAATTTTTTGCGAATCGCCAAGATTGGAACCAAGCGCAATAAAAACCAATTTTTGAAACTCCGCGCTCCGCACTCCGCACTCCGCACTCATTTCAAGCCAAGCACGTCTTGCATGTCGTAAAGACCGGGTTTTTGTTTTGCGAGCCACGCGGCGGCACGCAAGGCCCCATTCGCAAATGTGTCGCGGCTAGAGGCTTTGTGCGTGAGTTCTACACGTTCGCCGACGTTGGCAAAAATGACCGTGTGATCGCCGACGACATCGCCGCCGCGGATGGAATGGACGCCGATTTCTTCGGATGTGCGGGCGCCGATGATGCCAACGCGTCCGTGCCGCGCGACTTTTTCGAGTTGCTGTTTGCGCACGTCCGCCAAAATTTCCGCGAGCGATTTTGCCGTGCCGCTGGGCGCGTCTTTTTTCAGGCGATGATGCATCTCGACGACTTCGAGATCAAAATCCGTTCCCAAAATTTCCGCCGCCTTGCGCGTGAGCCAGAATAACGTGTTCACGCCCGTCGAAAAATTCGATGCAAGCACGATGGGAATTGTCGAACGCTGGTTTTCAATCGCCGATTTTTCGGCATCGGAAAATCCGGTCGTGCCGATGACGATGGCTTTTTTATTTTTAGCACAGAGTTCGACAATGCCGGTCGTCGCAGTGTGCGAACTGAAATCAATCACCACATCACATTGGCCGATGACCGCGCTCAAATCATCGCCGCGACCGATTGCAGTGACGACTTCGAAGTCACGGAAATTTTTGGCGCATGAAACCAATGCCTGCCCCATGCGGCCTTTCGCACCAATGATGATGATTTTTGTCATTTTTATTTCCACACAGAGGCACGGAGAACACAGAGAAAAACTTTT
>JAMFSG010000327.1 GCA_026225155.1 Verrucomicrobiota bacterium | reverse complement strand
GGCCGAGACGGCGATAGCCATACATATCAATGAAAACGTCCGACTGAAATTCCGCGCGAAAATCCATCGCGAGCTGCACGACTTGCGCGACCGCTTCCGGATCTTCGCCGTTCACATGAAAAATCGGCACCTGCAACATTTTTGCCACGTCCGTCGCGTAAGTTGTCGAACGGCTGTCACCCGGCGAAGTCGTAAAACCGATTTGATTATTGACGATGACATGCAGCACGCCGCCGACGGCGTAACCTTTTAGCTTGCTCAAGTTGAGCGTTTCCTGGATCACGCCTTCGCCCGCGAACGCTGCGTCGCCGTGAATCAAAATTCCCAAAACTTCTTTGCAATCGCGGTCGTCCAATCGGTCTTGCTGCGCGCGCACGCGGCCGAGCGCGACGGGGTTCACAAATTCCAGATGACTCGGATTGAAACACAGTGAAAGGTGAATTTTATTTCCGCCCGCGGTCGTCCAATCGCCGCTGTGGCCGAGATGATATTTCACGTCGCCGCGTTTCGGCCAGAGCGCCGGATCGGCGTCGGAAAATTCGCGGAAAATGTCGCTGGGATTTTTACCGATGATATGCGCGAGCACGTTAAGCCGTCCGCGATGGCCCATGCCGACGACGATTTTTTTAACGCCTTGGTGTCCGGATTTTTCAATCGCCAGATCGAGCAGCGGCAAAAGCGTTTCGCAGCCTTCGAGCGAAAAAGTTTTCGCGCCGAGAAATTTCGTGCGCAGGAATTGTTCAAAAACCACCGCGTCTGTGAGCCGCGTAAGAATGCGCAATTGTTCCTCGCGCGAAACTTCCAGCCGGTTCTGCGATTCTTCCATGCGACGCTGCAGCCATTGGCGCGCGTGCAGGTCGTCAATGTGCATGAACTGCGCGCCGATGGAACGGCAGTATGTATTGCGCAGCCGCTGGAAAATTTCGCGCACGGTCAATGGCGTGTCGTAATGCAACGTCGGCGAATTCGTCAGCAGGTTTAATTCAGTTTCCGAGAAGCCATAAAAATCCAGTTCCAATTCCGGCAAATGCGGCCGTTCGACGTTCAACGGATTCACCGCTGCGATCAGATGGCCGCGCACGCGATGGTTATGAATCAATTGCTGCAAACGGTCGCTGACATTTGCCGCCTGCGGATCAGGTTGAAAAATATTGCGCGGCGACGAACCATTTACGCCCGGATTGAAAACGCTACGGGATTTGAACGAAGGCCCCACTTGCGTCGCGCCATTGGCATGGCCATTCGCCGACGCCGCAAAAAATTCACGCCATTCCGGCGGCACCGAATTGGGATTGCGCTGGAAATCCGCGTAAAATTTTTCGAGATAAGCGAGACTTTGCATTCCAGTTTGGTTGGCGATTAAATTCATGGCGGACGGACGCATCTTGGCAATTTATTTATGTTGCGAGCAATGTAACATAATTTGTCCTGGCGCGTAAATTTTTGTCGCGCACGATTTTATATGATATTGCCCAGCTCAAAATATGCCAATCTGCCGGATCAATGCAGTTTGGCTTGCGCAAGATTACGATGGTGAACAAAATCCATTTGTGTCCACCCAAAAGCCAGCCTCGCGGAAATCAACAGCCCGCTTTTTGGCACAATCGTTCTCGCTGGCGAAATTCCGCGCAAAAATCTTCGTCCTGATTTTAACAATTTTCGGCATCGGCTTTTCCGCTTTTGCCGCTGAAACGGATTTGCCGAATTATTTTTTCCGCACCTGGCGGACGGACAACGGCCTGCCGGACAACGCGGTGACGGCGATGGTGCAGACGCGCGACGGTTACATCTGGCTCGGCACTTATGGCGGCCTGGCGCGGTTCGACGGCGTGCGTTTCACCGTTTTCAGCAGCGCGAACGAACCGGCATTGCAAAGCGATCGCGTGACGAGTTTGTTTGAAGCTGCCGACGGAACTTTGTGGATCGGCCATGAGCGCGGCGATTTGACGTGCTATCGCGATGGAAAATTTACCGCGCAGGAAATCCATGAGAGCGGCGTCCGGCGGAAAATTTCCGCCATCGGCGCGGACAGAGCCGGCGACATCTGGATGTTGAACGAAGAAGGCACGCTGGTGCGCGTGCACGACGGCGCGACTTGCGCGTTGCCCAATCATGACGGCGTCGTGCAGTTGGTGCAAAATTCCGCCGGCAAACTTTTGGTCAGCAGTGGCGGGCAATTAGCATCATTGGAACAGGGAAATCTCGTTTCGTTGATTGCGACCAATGGCGGTTCCAATTCCATCAGCAGTTATATCGAAGGCATTTGCGCCAGCCGCGACGGCGGCTTTTGGATCGTCAGCGACGGGCGCGTCAAAAAGTGGAACGGCCAGTCGTGGACGGAAGATCACGGCACGAATCCCTGCAACTCGACCGTTACGGCAATGCTTGAAACCAAGTCCGGCTGCCTCGCGTTGGGCACGGTGGATCGCGGACTTTACCTGCTTTTTCCGGATCAAAAAGTTTTACATTTCGGCCGTGCGGATGGATTTCCGAACGATTGGATCCGCTGTCTGACCGAAGATCGTGAAGGCACTTTGTGGGTCGGCGCGGGCAGCGGCGGCATGGTCGCGTTGCGTCCCGGCAAAGTTGAAACTTTGGATTCGCCTGACCATTGGCAGGGTCGTGTCGCGCTTTCCGCGACGACTGCGCACGATGGTTCCATCTGGATCGGCAGCGAAGGCGCCGGGCTTTACCAATTTCAAAATAACGCGTGGCAACATTTTGGCGCGGAAGCCGGACTGTCAAATCTGTTCGTCTGGTGCGTTTCCGAAGATGCGCAAGGCCGGATGTGGGCCGGCACTTGGGGCGGCGGAATGTTCCGGCAACAAGGCGATCGTTTCGTCGTGCCGCCCGGTTTGGAAAATGTCAACGTCCCGATGACGGCGCTTTTGCAAACGTCCAACGGCGTGACATGGATCGGCACGGCGAACGGTTTGATCCGTTACGAAAATGGCTCGGTGAAAAAATTCGGCGAAAAGGACGGATTGAAAGTGCCGGGCGTGCGCGCGATCGCGCAGGCCAGCGACGGCACGGTTTGGTTTGGAATGCTCGGCGGCGGGCTTGGCCGTTTGCAAAATGGCCAGTTGAAACAATTTCTCAAAGCCGACGGACTTTCCAGCGACGATATTCAATGCCTGCATCTGGAAACCGACGGCACGTTGTGGATCGGTGCTTACGGCAGCGGTTTGAGCCGTTTCAAAAATGGTCACTTCGCCAAAATCACTTCCGCCGAAGGTTTGCCGAATAATTTCATCGGCGCGATCGAGGAAGACGGTCACGGGAATTTTTGGATCAGTTCGCACGGCGGCATTTTTTCCGTTTCCAAAAAATCGCTGGACGATTGCGCGGATGGCGCGACGAATTTGCTGCATTGCCTTGCTTACGGCAAAGGCGACGGCATGTTGTCGCTGGAATGTTCCGGCGGACTGCAACCGGCCGCGTGCAAAACGGCGGACGGACGCATCTGGTTTCCGACGAGTCGCGGGATGGTCATCGTGAATCCCAACGACACCAAGATCAACAACCAGCCGCCGCCGGTCGTGATCGAAGAAGTCATCGCCAACGGCCGGACGCTCGCCAGTTATCCGCACGATGAATCCGCGCCGCTGCGCATCGCGCCCGGTTCGCAGCGGCTCGAATTTCATTACGCCGGCTTGAGTTTTGTCGCGCCGGAAAAAATGAAATTTCAATACCGGCTCGACGGTTGGGAAAAAGACTGGTTAGACGCGGGCAATAAACATTTCGCCGAATACAGCTACATCCCGCCAGGCAATTATAAATTCCAAGTCCGTGCGTGCAACAGCGACGGCGTTTGGAACGAAACCGGCGCGGAACTGGCTTTCACTTTATTGCCGCATTTCTGGCAGACGATTTGGTTTCACGCCTTCATCGTTTTGATCGCCATTGCGCTCGTGGCCGGAACGGTTTTACTCATCGCGCGACGTCGGTTGCAACACAAACTGGAAATCATCCAGCGCCAGCAAGCCATCGAACGCGAACGCACGCGCATCGCGAAAGACATTCATGATCACCTCGGCGCGAATCTCACGCGCATCTCGCTCTTGAGCCAGTCCGCGCACGGCGAACTCGAAAATCCCGCGCAAGCCGCCGCGCAGCTCGAACGCATCTACAGCACCTCGCGCGAACTCACGCGTTCGATGGATGAAATCGTCTGGGCCGTCAATCCGCAACACGACACGCTGGACAGCCTCGCGAGTTATCTCGGAAATTTTGCGCAGGAATATCTGAGCGAACTTTGGCCTGGTAACTCAAATGGATCAGAGCGGCCGTTTCCTGAATGGCAAATCATGGTTCAATTCCGGGCAGGAGCACCATTTCCTCCCGATTTTTCCGTCCTTTCCTGCAGCTCAAATCTGATGCCGCCTCTGATTCCATTTTGCGATTTCAGGGCAAATCATGGCCAATTCCAGCAAAAGGTGAAGTGAAGCATTTTAGCGATGAATATTAAGAATCACCTTTGAAATCAATGTGAATCTACGATAAGCAACGAAAGCAAAAACTTGAAAAAGGCGCTGCTTTAATTTGGGGGGACGACCGCCGTGTCCATTTGTGCTGCGGGCGCAAATTTTAACAGGCATAGCCACTTCAAAAATTCTGTCGGGACGCATTGAACCGGGGAGGACAGCAGCTTGACCGGTCTACGGTTTATTGAAGGCGTTGTGGAATTGCTAAAAATTAAACGGTGTTGCCAAACAACATCATTTGATTTTATGCAGTTAAAAAGCTTCCGCATCCGGTGTTATGGCGCGGTGACGCAGAAAATTTGGCCGCCCGCCTTCGCGCTTGTCATGCTGCTTGCGCAAAACTTGACGCGACCGGAATTTAATTTGAATCCAAATTTCCGTCCAAACGCATTGTGCCGCCCTTTTTGATCTGCAAGGAAATGATTTTGCCGTCGTAGTTGGCTGAACACGGTTCGCCCAGATCGGAATGGACCGTTGCCGAAATCAATTTTCCGTTTTGCCAGGAGATGTCCACTTGAAAGCCGCCGCGCGCGCGCAGGCCGGTCACTTTGCCATTTTTCCAATCGTCCGGCAGCGCGGGCAGCAGATGGATTTTGCCGTCCTGGCTTTGCAACAACATTTCTGCGATGGCCGCTGGCACGCCGAAGTTCGCGTCAATCTGGAATGGCGGACAGGCGTCGAAAAGGTTCGGGTAAACGCCGCCGCCGCCATCGTAACGCATTTCCATTCCGTTCGCGGGCGCGAGCGCTTTTTGCACGAGCGACCAGGCGCGGTTGCCATCGTCGAGCCGCGCCCACAACGCCGCTTTGTAAGCGAGCGACCAACCGACGCCATCGTCGCCGCGAACGAGCAGGGATTTGCGCGCCGCAGCCGCAAAATCAGGTGTGGATTCCAGCGAAATCTCGTCGCCCGGATACAAGCCCCACAGATGTGAAACGTGCCGGTGATGCACTTCCGCTTCTTTGTATTCCTGCAACCATTCCATGATGCGGCCGTCCGAACCGATTTGTGTCGGCGCGAGGCGCGCGCGTTTGGCGATCAATTCATTCCGAAAATTTTCGTCCGTGCCGAGGATTTTCGATGACTCGATGCACGCGGTGAAAAGATAACGCGTCAATTGTTGCGACATCGTCGGTCCCATGCCAATTGCCGCTTGTTTGCCGTCGGCCATTTCAAAATGATTTTCCGGCGAATTGGCCGGCGCGATCACGAGCCAATGATGACTTGGCTCCTCAATCAGCAAGTCGGAATAAAATTGTGCCGAGCCTTTCAAAATTGGGTATGCCCACGCGAGAAAATTCGTGTCGCGCGTGAACAGATAATGATCCCACAAATGCTGGCACAACCACGCCGAGCCGCCGTTGAACGAACCCCAGTTGGCTGATTCGGCCGGCGACGTGAAACCCCAAGGATTTTCAATGACGTGCGCCACCCAGCCGCGCGCGTTGTAATAATCTTTCGCCGTTTTCGCGCCCGGTTCTTGCAATGAGGCGATGAGCGCGAACAGTGGTTCGGTCAGATCCGAAAGATTGCAAACTTCCGCCGGCCAATAATTCATCTCCACGTTGACGTCGAGATGCCAGTCGCCCGTCCAAGGCGTATGGATTTCTTCCGCCCAGATGCCTTGCAGATTTGCCGGAAATCCGCCCGGCCGCGACGACGAAATCAACAGGTAACGGCCAAAATTAAAATACGACGCTGCGAGATTCGGATCGCCGCCATTCGCTTTGGCCCATTCAATCCGTTTTAGCGTCGGCTCGTTGGCGACCTTCGCGTCCGCCGGATCGAGATGAAAGGCAACGCGTTGAAAATACTTTTGATAATCCGCAACGTGCGCTTTGCGAAGTGACTTGAAGGATTTCTTTGCGGCTGCATTCAAATCATCCAACGTCGCCGCCGCTGGATCGGTCAATTGTCGTCCGGCGAAACCGCGATAATCCGTCGCCGCCGCGATGAACAAAATTACTTCATCCGCATTGCTCACGCTCAAAACATTTCCCGACACCGAAACGCTTCCGCCCTTGTTGATCGCATGGATTCGCGCCGCGTATTTCACGCCTTTGCCGTCCGTCCCGTTATCGAGTTGACCGGTCATCAACAAACCATTTTCGCCGTCGCCGACCGTTTCAAATCGTTCTGGCCGATCTAGTTTTGCTACGAATGAAATTTGTTGCGATTTGCTTGCCGTCAAACGCAAAACCATCACTTCGTCCGGCTTGCTGGCGAACATTTCGCGTGAAAACTTTACGCCGTCGCGTTCGTAATTCAACATTGTTACCGCATCGTTCAAATCCAATTCGCGCCGATAATTTGTGACCGCCGCATTCGTGTCGGCGGACAAAAAATTCAAATGCAGATTGCCTAAAACTTGGTAGCAACCATATTGCCCACCGCCCGAACCGCCGCCTTGGCAGGTGAAATTGGCGTTCACCAACGCTTCCGCGTCCGCATTTTTTCCTGCGAGCAATAGGCGCCGGATTTCCGGCAGAACCTTGTAGGCATCCGGTCGGTCGGCATCCTGCCGCGACCCCGACCAGACCGAACTTTCGTTCAGCACGATCCGTTCATTGTCCACGCCGCCGAACATCATCGCGCCCAAACGTCCGTTACCCATCGGCGACGATTCCGTAAATTCCTTCGCTGGTGCATCAAACCAAATTGTCGTTTCTGGCGAAGCGGATTTATTTTCCGCCGCGATCGAAGAAAAGGCTGTCGCGATTGCAAAAATCGAAACGTAAATTTGTATTTTCATAAAATCATTTATCCAGCCGCAGAATGAATCCACCGCGCGGCGGAATTTCGTGTTTCCATTCGTCCGTATTTTCCGGTGTCGAAACGGCCACTTGCATTTTTGCGTTCGCGCCTTCGGAAACCAGAATACGGTGCTGGAATTCTTTGAACGCGGACAAATCCAAATCCACCGGCAACGCGTCGCCGGTTCCATTGATGCCGGCAATGAACCAGCTGTCGCCGTGACGGCGGGCGAAAACGGCGATTTGTCCCGGCTCGCCGACAAGACATTTCGTTTCGTCCCAGCGCGCGGGCGCGTCGCGGAAAATTTGCAATGCCGGTGGCGGCAGAGATTCAAAAAATTCCGGCGAGTCGGCGTAATGAATGATGCCGGACGTAAAAATGATCGAAGCCGCGAGTTCATGCGCAGCAGTTGTGCGGCGCTCAAATTTTTTCGGTGAAACAGCGACGGGCGTCACGTCCATCGGCCCGACGGCGTTGCGTGTGAACGGCAAAACCGTGTTCAACTCCGCCGCCTTTTGCGTGTAGCGCGGTTCGTAAAAATAACTTTCGTTGCCGAGCACGGCTTCGGTGGACAGAACATTCGGCCACGTGCGCTGCCAGCCGCGCGGAATCGTGCAGCCATGCAGGTTCACCGAAATATGCCGCGCCGCCGCGTCGCGCATCAACGCCTGTTGCGCGGCGATGGCTTCCTGTCGGTCGGAGCACCAGAAATCCACCTTCACACCGCTGATGCCGGCATCGGCCATTTCGTCCAATTTCTTCGCGCGATTCGTCGCGTCGTAAAAATCGGCGGCATAATTCCACGCCAGCGGCTGGACGCCTTTTGATTTCGCGTAATCCGCGATCGGTTTTAGTCCCGGATTCCACCAGCCCGCGTCGAACAACGTATATTCCCAGCCCATTTTCGCGGCGAAGTCGGTGAACCGGTTGAATAATTTTGCATCCGCCGGACCGTCGGGATACGACCACCAAGCCCACGATGCGCGACCGGTTTTGATCCACGACGTGTCTTGAATTTTTGACGGCGCGGACAAATCCGTGACAAGCGTGGCCGTCGCAATATCGCCCGCCGATTTGCCGATGACGATCACGCGCCACGGCATCGTCCACGGCAACGTGAAACGCGGTTCGGGTGAAAATTGATTCGTGTAACCGCGCGTCGTTTCGTCCGCGAGCGGAAAGGCGATTTGATAAATTCCATTGGCACAATC
>JAMFSG010000326.1 GCA_026225155.1 Verrucomicrobiota bacterium | reverse complement strand
TGCTTTGAGAAAAGTGAACGGCCCGGTCGGGCTGTCACTAATGGCAATTCCGGCGCGCGAAAAACGGTAGCCGTTTTGTTCGAGGTGCAGCCACATCACATATTTTTTAGTGCGCGGATTGAAGATGACCTTTGGCCGTTCAATAAAAGTTCGACGTCCATTCACTTCCGGCAACGCGTCTCGCGATAACGCGACGCCTTCGTGTTTCCATTCATAAAGATTGGTCGAGGAATAACACGAGACCGAGCCATCATCCTGCTGCGACCGGTCTTCGCCATACCAATAATAGATATTGCTTTGAACCAAAATGCCGCCGCCGTGGGCTTGAATCGGTTGACCGCCGGTATCAAGCCAGATTTCGCCCGGCTGAAATTCCAGCGCGGCGAGGACATTCAGCGGCAATAAGATCGCCACGGATAAAAACAAGCTGCGCAACATCGTAATTTTCATTTTCGTTTTTCCGCGTTCGTTTTTAATTACTTTTGAATCAACGCATCACCAATATAAACGCGATAATCTTTGATGCGTCCGTCACCCGGGCTTTGACGTGGAACGTAGCGGAAACCGGAAATGACTTGTGATTTTCCGAGGTCAAGCGCGAGTTGATGCGGATGATTCGGCGACGTCACGCTCCATTCCGTGTGCCAATAATTCGCCGTCTGGCCGTCAATCGCATTCTCCGCGGTGCCGTCTTCTTTTTGGCGTTCCTCACTATCCACATAGGCGATTGTCCAGCCATTGTGGCTGATCGGATTTCCATCCGCGCCGAGCAAATCCAATTCCGCCACGGCGGCGAAAGGCTGGCCGTCCTGCGCGTTCAATGATTCGAGGCAAAAAAATCTTCCGCTGGCGGGCGCGGCAAATTTTATTTCCTGCGTGTCCGCACCCGGCGCAAATGAACCGCTGTGAACCGGCGCTGCGGAATCCAGACTTAATTTCACCGCCGGACGATGCGTTTTTTCAAAATCCAATTGCGGGCGAAGTTGATCGAGAATCGGTTTTTCCAGTCCGGCAATTTCCGGCTGTTGCGGGCCAAGCAAATCCAGAATCACAATTTCGTTTTCGCCCGCGTGCAACCAGCAACCCGGCGCGTAAGCTGTTTGTGTCGGACCGATATTCCAGTAACGACCGAGACAGTGGCCATTCACCCACAAATCTCCTTTGCCCCAGCCGCGCAAATCCAAAAATGTATCGCCAACTTTTTCGAGATTGAAAGTGCCGTGCCAGAATGCGGGTGCTTTTGCATCCGGTGTTTCGCCGATGAATTTCAAACCAGCCAACATTTTGTCATCAAGCGGCAGATTGAAGATTTTCCAATCCTTCAAAATTTGTCCGCCCAGTTTCACCGGTGCGATGAGACCTTTGCAGTCGGCCATTTCCGGCCCGAAATTGATGCGTCCCATCGGTTCGACGAGAATGTCCAGTTGCAAATCTTGCTGGCGTTCGGGCAAAACAATTTTCGCGCTCCCGCTGCGCCGGTCCAAAATGCCGACGCGTTTTCCATCGAGAAAAACAAAGCCAAAATCATGGATCGCCGCTGCTTCAAAGGTCGCCGCCGCGCCCGCCGGAATTTTCGTGCGATACAAAATGCAGCCGTAACCCTGGTCGTAGGCTTCCATGTTGCGCGGGGTTTCGTCATTTACCGCAGCGGGCAGATTATCGAAAACCGGTGCAACTTCTTTCAATTCAACCGGCGCAAACTGGATGACAGGATTGGGTGCGGGTGGCTCCGGCAATTTTTCGCCGGGCAATAAATATTTGGAAAATAATTCGCGCGTCTGGAAAAACTTTTCTGTCGGCCAGCCGGCTTCGCTGATGGGCGCATCGTAATCGTAACTTGAAGTATCGGGTTTGAATGGACGGTCACAGCCGGACCACAAACCAAATGTCGTCCCGCCGTGCGCCATATAAATGCTAAAGGATGCACCGGCATCGAGCATATATTTTAGATTGCCGAGATATTTATCAGCGCTGCCATAATGATGCGGTGCACCCCAGGTATCAAACCAGCCCGGATAAAATTCGCTGCAAATCAGCGGGCCGTCCGGTTGAAGCGCGCGCAGTTTTTGAAAATTCTTTTCCGGGTCGCTGCCGAAATTTGCGGCCTGAAACAGGTTTGTGAGCATTCCGTTTTTCATAAGGTCCGGCGGATTGCACTCGAAGAGCGGCACGTCAAAACCCGTGTCCAGCAAGGTTTTTCTGATCTCATCCATATAAGTGGCGTCATTGCCAAAGAAGCCGTATTCGTTCTCCACTTGCGCCATGATAATCGGGCCGCCGTGAGTAATCTGCAACGGGCCGAGCACGCGGCCAACTTCTTTCAAATAAGATTTTACGGCGTTGAGATAACGCGGATCACGCGTGCGCAATTGGATGTCGTCATTTTTCAACAACCACCACGGCGTGCCGCCCATTTCCCATTCGGCACACGCATACGGGCCGGGACGCAGAATCACCCACAAACCCTCCTCCTGCGCGATGCGGCAAAATTCCGCGTCGTCCGCCTGGCCGCTCCAGACAAATTCACCGGGCTTTGGCTCGTGCAAATTCCAAAACAAATAGGCGCAGACAGTATTCAAGCCCATTGCCTTGGCCATCCGCAAACGCTGACGCCAGTATTCCTTCGGCACGCGCGCCGCGTGAATTTCCC
>JAMFSG010000325.1 GCA_026225155.1 Verrucomicrobiota bacterium | reverse complement strand
CCGCCCAGCGAACCATGAAAACCGATGTCGCCGTTCAACTTCAAAACCTGCTGCGCGGACAGGCCGATCTTGGGGCGCGCCTTGTGATAAAAATCATTACTGTAAGGCACGACGGTGTTGAGACCGTCATTGCCGCCCGCCATCTGCAATACGACCAGAATTGTCGAATCCTTGCCCGTCGTGATTTGCGTGGCGGAATCCGCCGCCTGCGTTTGCAGCGCGGCAAACGTGTCCGCGAGAAACGCCGGCACCGTCCACGACAACGCGCTGCCAAGCACGGTCTGGCGCAAAAATTCGCGGCGCGTTTGGAGTGTGATTTCTTTGCTCATAGTTACCTCACGTTACTTGGTATTCCGGCGTGGACATCATCAGCCGGATGGTTTCGGCGATGTCCGCGTCGGACATTTTGGTTTTGGAATCAAGAAAATCTTGCAACGTCTGCTGCTGGTCTTTGTGCAAGACCGTCTGGAAAAGTCGGTGCTGCAACGAAGCGACGATCGCATCCTTGTCTTCGCGTTCTTCCGGCGTCAAAATTTTTTCCACGTTCACGCCGCCCATGCGGATGCGTTGAAACGCCTTTTCAATTTTCTGTCCGCCCTGGCCGCCGGCTTTTTTTGCGAAGTCGCCGGCTTTCAAATCCGGCAACGTCCCGTCCACCAGCGATTGCGCATCGTTGTAGCGCGTCAACAAAGTGTTCGTCGTGATCCACGTCACGCCGCCGTCCCAGCCTTTGACGTTTGGCGGTGCAAAAATATCCTGGCCGAGCTGGCGGATCATGCCCCAACTCACGAGCGTCGGCGGCAGATCGCATTCCAACATTCGCACGCTACCGATCAGCCATTGCACCGGGCTCTTGACCTGGTTGCGCACGATGTCATCGCTGTTAAATTCCCGGCTGCGGAACATCACGCGCAGGAACGGTTTGAAATTATTTCCGTTCGCGCGAAAAACTTCCGCCAGCGCGTTATTCAATTTTTCATCCGGCATCGAACCGGCGAAATAATTCCATAGTTTCGCCGTGATGAATTTCGCCGCCTGCGGCTGCGCGACAATCGTCGAGATCACATCGTCGCCGTCCAAATTTCCTGTGCGGCCCAAATAGGTTTTCACGCCGTCGTCGTGGATGCGCGGGCGATAAACGAACTTCTGCTCTTCGCCATCCAGCGACCAACCCGTCAACGCGCGCGCGCCTTCCGTGATGTCGTGTTCCGTATAATGTCCTTCGCCGAGCGCGAAAAGTTCCATCACCTCGCGCGCGAAATTTTCATTCGGATGCTCCTTGCGGCTTTGCGCCTGATCCAGCCAGACCAGCATCGCCGGATCTTTGCCCGCCTCGTTCAGCAACAATTCCCAGTTGCCCGTGGCGAGCCGGCGAAACAACTCATTCTGTCGCCACATATAATATGGACTTTGCACTTTCTCCGCGCTCGTGGCGAAATGCCCGTGCCAGAACAAAACCATTTTTTCCTGCAATGGACGCGGCCCGCGCGCCATCCGTTGTAACCACCAGCCGCGCAATTCCAAGAATCGCGTCTGCCGGATTTTGTCCGCCGCCTGCTGGACTTTTCGCCGGTCCTCCGGCGTCGCCGCCGCCTTGAGATCGGCGCGTAACTGTTTTACCTCGTCGGGATTCGGATGCGCCCAATCGGGATTGATCGTCGGATCGGAAATATTTTCGTAATCAAGTAGCGACGCGATCGCGCTTTCCTGCGGCAAGTCAGCCAGCTTCTGTATCTGCGCCGGCGAACCGCCGAAACCGGCGCGGTTCAACAGGTGCGCGGCCAGCGCATAATTCCACTTATCCTTGTCCAACGGCTTCAACATATACAAGGCCTTAGACGTAACGCGCGTGCAGCAGGTTTCAACGGCAAATAAATTTCGTCCTGCTTATTCCAGATGTCAGCTTGAAACAGTGGGTTGCCAATCCAAAACTTTCAGTTGCACTGCGCGCTTGCCGTTGAATTCATTTACACCCGATGCGAAGGCGAGATCGAATTTTCCAACCGGTAGCGAGCCAGCACCAGCATTCCACCAAACAGCCTCGTGCGTGATTTTCCCGTCCGTCACCCAAAGTTTGACGTGTTGTTTGTCCTTGCCCATGCGCAGCAACGGACGCGCATGCGTAAGATTGCGCGCGTAAAATTGCAAGCCCGGATTGCCCTGCCCCATCGGTTTTAATTTTTCCAGTTCCGCCAGCGAGTCAAAATTGATTTCATCTAAACTGACTTCCGCATCGAGACGCAACGGCGGTTGCAGATCCTCCGGCTTGAGTTTGAGCCGCGCAATTTCATTCAAGCGTTCACGCAACAAATCGATTTTGTCCGGCGCAACGGTCAAACCCGCCGCCATCGCGTGGCCGCCGTGTTTTACAAGCAAGTCGTCGCACTCGCGCAGCGCGGCAGCCAAATCAAAACCCGCAATACTGCGGCCGGAACCGCGCCATTCGCCGCCTTCACCACCGATAATAATTGTGGGCCGATAAAATTCCGCGAGCGTGCGCGACGCGACGATGCCAACGACGCCGATGTGCCAAAGCAATTGTCCTTCGACGATGACAAAATCTTTTTGCGCGTCAAATTTCGAGCGCACGAGGCCAATGACTTCCGCGCTGATGGATTTTTCAATCTGCTGCCGCTCGCGGTTTTGCAGATCCAGATTCTGTGCGAGCGGGATCGCTTCTTCCAAATTATTAGCGAGCAACAGTTTCAGAGAAGCCTCCGCCGACTCCAAACGACCGGCGGCATTCAAGCGCGGCGCGAGCTGGAAACCGACCTCGAACGTGCCCAGCGTTTCCGGCGTTTGCGCAACTTGTTTCAATGCGACGAGTCCGGGACGTTGCGTGATATTCAACCTTTCCAAACCGGCGGAAACGAGGATGCGATTTTCGCCGATCAACGGAACCAAATCTGCAATCGTGCCGAGCGCGACCAAATCGAGCAGCGGACGCAGATCGAATTCCGCCGCGCCGGGCAGGCCGGTTTCGCGTCCGCGTTTGACGAGCGCGTGCGCGAGTTTGAATGCCAAACCAGCGGAGCAAAGTTCGGTAAAATTTTGAGTTTTAAGTTTTGAGTTTTGAGTTAATTGCGGATTCACCAACGCCACGGCGGCAGGCGCGGGATTGGAAACTTGATGGTGATCCAAAACAATCACTTCGACGTTTTGTTCGCGCAGCCAGGCGATGGTTTCCACGGCGGTGGATCCGCAATCCACGGCGAGCAGCAATTTTACCGGGCTGGTCGCTCCGGAGTTTCCAGCGACGGCAGAAAATTTCTTCAGACAGTTTTCCACGCCGTCGCGGCTCAAGCCGTAGCCTTCATCCATGCGGTTCGGCAGATACGCTTCAACCTGCCAGCCAAGTTGACGCAGCACTTCAAGCAAAATCGTGGTCGAAGTCACGCCATCCACATCGTAATCACCAAAGATTACGAGCGGCTCGTTTTGCTCATGCGCGCGAAACAGTCGCGCGATGGCAACGTCCATGTTCGGCAGCAGAAATGGATCGGCGAGATTTTTGAGTCGCGGTGAAAGAAAATTTTCCAGCGCGGGAATTTCGCTATGGCCGCGGTTCAACAGGCATTGCGCGAGCAGCGGGGAAATTTTCAGGCGCGACGCAAGCGAACTGGCAAGCAACGGTTGCGGAGTGGCGGGCGACCAGCGAAATTTCATTTTTTATTCAACCACGGATAAACACGAACAGGAAAACATTTTTTGACACGGATTTCACGAATTATCACGGATTAAATCTGGCAGGGCAAAGCTGCAGCCTTGCCCATTTCAATGAGCTTTGCACGAAGCCAACAAAGTGAACGAAGAGTCTTGGTTGCCTTCGTTTGCTTCTGTTAGAAATGTTTTTTGAATCCAAAAATTGGGCGGAGCGGCAGCTCCGCCCTACCAATATTTTTTGTCGGTTTCTTAT
>JAMFSG010000324.1 GCA_026225155.1 Verrucomicrobiota bacterium | reverse complement strand
TGCCAGCGCCAGTCGTTCCAATCGGCCTCGGAAACATCGTGCCAGAAACCACGACCGGCAGATTTGAATTGCTTGAGAGATTGCGGCGAGTTGGCCGCAGGCGGCTCGTCAACCGGTGACGCTGAAAGTTCGGTCTGCATTTTATAGGCTCACAATAATTGCGAATCGTTCGCTGTCAAGCAGGCCGGTTTAAGGCGCGGTGGAAGCCAGTTTTCGCGGTGTGAAATTAAGATGCAAACTGATGATCAGTTCCCGGCGGATGATGTCCAGCGTATCCAGTCTTTTCAACGTGTCATTGATGCTGGCGCGTTTGATCATCGCGACAGTTTGATGTTTATTCACGCTCGAAACCGGCGGATAATTTTCTGGCTCTTCAGAAAAATCTACTGGCGCCGGCTGATAAATCACTGCCGGCTTTTTTGGTGAATTGCTGCCGCTCGCCGGCGTTGGCGTCGCAGCCGGTTGCGGTTGTTTGACGATCCCAAGTTGCGGATTTTTTTTCAACTGGTCGAAATAAGCCGCAATCGCTGTGTGGTAATCCAGGTTGGCCGCCGGCTTTTTCATCGGGCCGCCAATGTTTCCGTGTTTCGACACCATTGTGGATGGCGACCGGTTGCCGCCTGAAAATGGCGAGGTGTGAGCGGGTGAATTTCTTTTTCGCTCGCCGAGAAAATCCAGCAACGCGACGCAATAACCGGATGTCAGTGCGGCAAACGGCGTCGCGATGCGGAATTGCGCGAGTTCAATGTTGCGCAACCGGGCCTCCAAAATGGCGTCGCGCTGTTCCGGCGCAAAACTGCGGATGGCGGCCTGCAAGGAAATTTCCGCATGCGCGGGCAGGGAGTTGGAACTGCCGCGGATTTCCACCGCGATGCTCAATAAATTTGCCAGCTCTTGGTTGCTGTCGGCCAGCGTCCATTGCGCGCCGGCATTGTGCGCGGCAAAATCAACGACGCGGAGCGACCACCATTTTTCCACTTCGACCGGACGCTGGAAATTTTCATGGAACGCAAAAAAAAATGCGGTCTGCCAGTTCAGGCAGTCGGGCAGGCGCGCCAGCATGATGCGCATCTTAACCGCGCCATTTTTCAGGTTGAGCAATTCATGCACGAACAATTGTGCGCTCGCGAGATAAACGCCACCATCGTCGCCATTCGCCTGCGCGTCCGTGGGCCAGCTCAATTGGTCGAATGTCAGCGCGGAATAATTTTGCAGCGTTGCGCGCGCGGACGTGAGCGGGTCGAGGCCGCGCTGTTTTTCGTCGAGGCTGCTCAATGGCAGATCGTTCACCGTTTTATCGGGCGTGGACAAAATGACTTTCGCCACGTCTTCATCCAGCGCCGATTGCGCCAGGCCGTCCGCAAGCCACGATGGAATTTCGGCGGAATGACCGTTCGCCGGATTGTCGCGGTTGGCGATCTCCAGCAGCAGCGCGGCGGACAGCGCGCGGGCGTAGCGCGTGCGCGTCACCACGTCCGGCAGCGTCACCCGATAATCCCACGCGTGCAAAATCGGGCCGGACGCGATGACCACGCCGTCGTCGGGCGAATGCGCCGGACGCAACATGAGAAATATTTTTCCCCGCCACGCCGAATCTGGTTTCAAGCCGAGCTGCTGCCAGAGCAAGGTTTTGAAACGCTCGGCGGAAACGGCGAGCAACGCCGGTTCGAGGCGGACCAGATTGGTGTTGGCCGCAAAATCCCGGCGGTAAAACAGCGGCGAAAAATCCGGCGACGCGTTGATGATGAACTGGCCGGAAATGCTGCGCGCCGTGAGCGTGTTGTCGGCGGAAAATTGGGCGGAGGAATTACCGGCCAAAAAAATCGCGCCCAGAAAAAAAGTTAAAGCGGTGAAGTTTTTTAATCCTTCACCGCTTGAACATTGGAACCGAAATTTCATTTTTTATCCGCTTTTTTTGCCGGTGCCGGCTTGGCTTCGGTTTTTGCGGCGGTTTTAGTTTCGCCGCCGGAACCGGAATCTTTTTTCGCCGACGATTTGTAGCCTTCGCTGCGATAATCGGTGATGTAAAAGCCGCTGCCTTTGAACAGCAAACCCGCGCCCGCGCCGATCTTTTTTTCCACTTTGCCGCGGCCCCACTTTTTCTGCCCGCAGGATTCTTCAGGGCAAATTTTCAGCGGCGCGGCAGACATGGAATGCGACGCCTCAAATTCATGGCCGCATTTTTTGCAGATGTATTCGTAAGTCGGCATGAGCAAACAACGGCGGCGCGGAATATTTTTTAGTGCGCCGGCGAATTGGTTTTGCCCAGCGGCGGGATCACTTTGACGGAACCATCCGAGCCGACTTCGACATTGAGATCGTAATTCGGCGCGGGTTTGGCGCTCGGCGGCGGCGTGCGTTCGATGAGCAATTGGCCGCCTTTTTTCGTGCCGTTGTCATTTTTGTCCAACTGGATGCGGCGGGCGACGAATAATTCGTCTTTTAATTTTTTGACCTGCGCGCGAACCGCGTTCAAGTCGTTGAACTTGTGTTCCAGTTCCGCTTTTTCCGCAAGCTGTTTCTGCAATTCGGCCTGGATGAACGCGTTGTTGGTCTCGGAAACTGCGAGCTTGTTCTGGGTTTCTTCGATCTGCGCGTTCAGCTGCGCAATCGTGTTGGTCAGATCAGTGGCGCGCTGGTCGAGAACTTTATTCTGGTCCTCCAGATCGGCGATCTGGTTGTTGAGATTCGAAAGCTGGTTCGTGAGCGTGACGACCTTGTCCTGCTCGGTGGCAAGTTCAGATTTGGTGCTGGCCAGCGTGGCGGTGGCGTTGATCAAACTATTGGAAAGTTCCTCCGATTGCTGATGGGTCAGGGACAGGTCGTTCGTCAGCATCAGGTTGACTTGGCTCAAGTCATTGACCTGTTTGTTCACCGTGACCAGTTGGTTGGAAAAATCAATGATCGAACTCGTGTCTTTGTTGTGCTGTTCGTCGCTCTGGCTTTTGGTCGCGAACAGGGCGATGGCAAGCGCAACGCAGACGACGGCCAAAACAACAATGATTATTTTAGGTTTCATAGGCTTTGATAAGCTATCGTCTGCATTATGGCTTTGGCAAGCCTGCTTACTGGGCGGTTCCACCGGCGGCGGGCGCACTGGCATCCGGTGCGCTCGCGGCGGCGTCAATCTGGGATTGCAAAGCTTCGTCTTCCGATTGCAAGGTCGGATCCAGAATTTCCACTTTATATTCCACGCGTAATTTCTTGACGTAATCCGGTGTCAATTTGCGGACCTTCAAATTGAGCAAGCCTTCCTTGATGTCTTCCGCGACCGTCGTGTCGGATTGCGGCAATTTGTCGGCCAGCAACACTTTGTGCGCCGGTTTTTTGTCCAACGTTTGGATGATGTGAAAACCGTAAACGGTCGTGACCACGTCGCTGATCTGGTTGTTGGTCAACGAAAAAGCTGTCGCTTCAAATTCCGGTGCCATCTGGCCTTTCGGAAATTCCGGCAGTTCGCCGCCCTTTTCTTTCGAGCCGGGATCTTCGGAATACTGTTTGGCCAGCGCGGCAAAATCTCCGCCCGCACGAACCTGTTTGAGCAGGTCGTCAATTTGCTTGCGTTTGGCGGCAACAGTGTTGGTGGAAAGCGGCGTGCGCGTTTCCGGATCAATCGTCAGCAGCAAAATATGCCGCGCCTTGACCGTTTCCGGCATCTCAAAATCCGCCGCGTGATTGCTGTAATATGCCGTCACTTCCGCATCCGTGACCGCGATGTTCAACGCACGTTTGAGCGCGGCATTCGCCGTGGCTTCCTGCGTCGCTTTCGCGCGCAATTGGTCCACCGTCATGCCCGCCGCCGTCAATTGCCGCTGAAAAGCTTCCGGCGAACCAAACTGTTTCAACAGCTTGGCATATTCCGCATCCGCTTCCGCCTTGCCCGCCGCGCGGTCGGCGTCCGTCGCTTTTTGCAACAAAAGCTGGATGCTGATCAACTTGTTCAAAACCTGCGCGTCAAAACCTTGCGGCACCTGCTGGCCCTGCGCGGCGGCGTTCGCCTTCGCCCCGGAAACAATCTCGTCCAGGTCGCTACGTTTGATCGTGAAACCGTTGCCCTTCGCAACATCCGGGTCGCCGAACAACGCTTTCATCGTCGCCACGTCCGAATTGGTGCCCGCCGGCAATGGCGCGGTATTTTCAGTGGCCGCCGAGGCGGAGAAAATTCCCAATGTTAGCGCGGCGGAAAGAATCAGTTTTAATTTCATTTTGCTTTGTTTGACGTTCAAGTTTCGTTTCGGTTCAAAAATCAAGTTACAACTTTATCACTTTTACATTGCTGATGTCAGCGTCTTTTTGCAATTCATCCAGCACGGACTGCGGCGGCGCGCTGTCGAGGCTCAACACCGTCAGCGCTAATCCGCCGGCGGTATCGCGGCTCAAACTCATGCTTGCGATGTTCACTTTATGTTTCGCCAGCAACGTGCCGAGATGGCCGACGATGCCCGGCTTGTCCGCATTGTTCAACATCAGCAACGTTCCCGTGACCGGAATTTCGACCGACTGGCTGAACAGCCGCACGATGCGCGGATTGTTCGGCGAACCGAAAAAGGTTCCGCCCGCCGAAACCAGTTTTTTGCCGTTGCTGAAAATCTGGACGTGCACCCATTCGTTGAACGTGACCGGTTCGTCCGATTTTTTTTCTTCCACGGTGATGCCGATGCTCGCGGCGGCGGCGCGGACATTGACGTTGTTCACGTCCTTCAAATTGCTGACCGACAAAAATCCCTGCAAAATCGCGCGCGTGACCGGATCAATGTTCGGCAACTGCCGCGCGTTGCCGCCGTAAGTGATATAAATGCGGTCGGCATTCGTCGGCGAAAGTTGCGCGAGCAATTTGCCCAGCGCCTCGCCGAGCGGCAGATACGGTTTGACCTGCTCGTAAGTTTTCGCATCGAGATACGGCAGGTTGACCGCGTTGCGGACTTCGCCCGTGAGCAAATATCCCGCGATTACTTCGGCGACTTCGATGCCGCATTTTTCCTGCGCTTCTTCCGTGCTCGCGCCAAGGTGCGGCGTGAGAATCAGATTCGGCTGCTTGCGATACGGATGGTCCGCCGGCAAAGGTTCCACCGCAAAAACGTCCAGCGCCGCGCCCGCGACTTTGTTGGATTCGAGCGCCGCAATTAAATCCGTTTCGGAAATGATTTCGCCGCGCGCGCAATTCACGATCTTCACGCCGGGCTTCATTTTCGAGAACGCAGACGCGTTCAACATTTCCTTCGTTTCTTTCGTGACCGGCATGTGCACCGTGATGAAATCGGCCACGCGATAAACGGCGTCCAAGTCCGCCGCGAATTCCGCGCCGATCGCTTTCGCGCGATCTTCGGTGAGATATGGATCGTAAGCGACAACCTTCATGCCGAACGCGATCGCGCGCTTGGCGACTTCCGTTCCAATGCGACCCATGCCCAAAACGCCAAGCGTTTTGCCCTGCAGTTCAACGCCTTGAAATAATTTGCGATCCCATTTTCCGGCAACCATCGTCGCGTGCGCCTGCGGCACTTTGCGCGCGAGCGAAAGCAGCATCGTGAACGTCAATTCCGCCGTCGTCACCGTGTTGCCGCCGGGCGTGTTCATCACGACTACGCCGTTTTGCGTGGAAGCGTCAATGTCCACATTATCCACGCCGACCCCGGCGCGACCGACGACGCGCAATTTCTTCGCCGCCGCAATGACATTTTTGGAAACTTTCGTTTCAGAGCGCACAACCAAAGCCGTCGCATCCGCCACGAGCGGAATCAATTCCGCTTCCGCCAGCCTTTTCGGCAGGACGACGACTTCAAATTCCGGACGTTGTTGTAAAAGGGCGATGCCTTTCGGCGAAATTGGATCACAGATAATGATTTTCATGGTCAAAGAAATGGACGACGAGTCTAGGTCACAACGCGAAACAGGTCAAACAACGAATCCGGCAAATTAAAGCATCGCTTTCAAACTGCTTGAATGCCGGTCACGTTTCCACTAAAAGCAGGGCGGAAATTGATGACCATAAAACCATGAATCCACCGCCCTTGCCGAAATCCGAACCGGCGTCCGCCCATTATTGTGCTTGGTTTAGTCTAGTTGCGCCGCTCATCGTGGTTTGTTTGGCGCTCATCGTGCATTTGGCTTTTTCGCCGGCACCACGCCCGCTGATGATGCTTCTGGGGTTGGTTTTTCTGGGTCTGACAACGGCCGGATTGGTCGCCGCCATCATTGGTTTATGCGGCATTCGCGAATACGGAACGCGGGGATTGTTGGGCAAAGGCATTGCCGGCTCGATCATCAACGGCGTGCTGCTGATAGTTTTTGGCATTGCCGCTGTTGCCGGTTTCAACAAGGCGATCGCTTCGCGGCAACTTTCCCAAAACTTGCACAATGACGCGCAGGACATGCAGGCCAGCGTCAAGCAATCCTACAATCCCAAGACCGGCATCACGAACACGGATTTCAAAACGTTTGACAAGATGCAGGGCGACATGAATGCCGCCGCGCAAACAATGTCCGGTGATGATGCTTTGGCCTCGCAGGCGATGTCACGTTATCTGGCGCGGATGCGTTCAGGCATGGAGCAATATCACGCCGCCGCAACCCAACTGCGGACCGCGCATATTTTATCCACCGCCGATTTGACGGACAAGGCCCAGATCGCTTCCCGTCGCCAATTGCTTCAGGACTTCATGGCGGCGAATGAGAATCTGAAAAATGTCACCACCAATTCCGAAACTTCCCTGCGCGCCGACCTGGACAGCTTGAAAATTTCCCCGGCAAAAATTGATGCCGTCATGGCCGGTTTCGACGCCAAGTTTGCACCGCGCCGCGACTTGGATCTCAAAATCCGCGAATGCGACGATCGCATGGCGCAATCCATGTCGGCGATTTTGGATCTGCTGGAAACGGATTGGGGACAATGGCATTTTAGCGCCACCGACAAGAAAATTTATTTTGATCGAACCGCCGCCCGGCGGGTTTATCAGGAATCAATTCAATCCATCAAGGTCACCAGCGAAGAGCAAGTAACCTTGCAAGGCGAACTGGTGAACCTGCCGTAAACTTTTTTATATTCTACCGCCGATGAAAGTTCTTTTCACCATCCAAGGCGAAGGTCGTGGCCATTTCACCCAGGCGCTCGCCATGCGCGAAATGCTCGCGCACCGCGGCCACGAAGTCGTCGCCGTCATCGCCGGCACGAATGGCAAACGTCCGCTGCCCGATTATGTGCAAACCGCTTTTGGCGTGCCGCTGCAAACGATGTTCAGCCCCGGCTTTCAATTCAAGGCGCAACGCGGCATTTCCGTCACCGGTTCGCTCGCCGAAGCTTTTGGCCGGTTACCGGAATTGCGACAAAGTCTGCGCCTGCTCGAAAAAACCATTGCCGAAAAGAAACCCGATTTGCTCATCAATTTTTTGGAAGCCACGACCGGCGTCGGCAAATTTTTGCGGCGCATCAAAATTCCCGTGCTCGTGCTCGGCCACCAATTCATGCTCGGCCATCCCGATTTCATCCGCTCAAATCACGCCCGCACGCAGCAGATGGGATTTCGCAATTTCGTCAACCTTGTCGGCTCGCGTTCCGCGAAACTTGCGCTGTCATTTTATCCCGCCGAAGATCAGCCGCGCAAAAAACTGTTCGTCTGCCCGCCGATTTTGCGCCGCCAATTATTTGAACTGAAAAATGTCCAGCGCGGCGATTACCTGCTCGTTTATTTGTTGAACCACGGTTACGCCGGCGACATCGAACGTTGGTGCGCGGAAAATCCGACCGTGCCCGTGCAATGTTTTTACGACAAACCCGGCGCGCCGGACGAAGAAAAAAAATCGCCGAGCCTCACGTTCCATAAATTGCACGGCGAAAAATTTCTGCAACTTATGGCCGGTTGCCGCGCCGTCGTCTGCACCGCCGGTTTTGAATCTGTCAGCGAAGCCGCGTATCTCGGCAAGCCCGTCCTGATGATCCCCGTGCAAAATCACATCGAGCAATTTCTCAACGCGCTCGACGCCGTCAAGGCAGGCATCGGCATCAATGATTCTGAATTCAAACTCTCGCGCCTGCTCGCGCCCGACGTGCCGCACGCCGGCCAAAAATTCCGCGACTGGGTGGATTCCGCCGAAAGCATCGCGATGGATGTCGCGGAAAAAATCGCGGCGGAGGGACAGTAAAATCAAAAGCATTTCTCAAAACCAAATTCCAGCGTCCCATAGGGACAACCGACAATAGCCCGCAGTTTCAACTGCGGGAAACGTGCCGTAAAATATATCAGCCCCAACGGGGCGGCTGAAGATGTTGAAATCAATTCACCCGTCCCGCTGGGACGGATTTATTACAAATCTACGTTCCCGCAGTTGAAACTGCGGGCTATTTTCAGATGCGCCGGTGGCGCGAGGATTCCCGCGACTACGCCTTAACCGAATTCGTCCGGCAAATTTTCGCATACACTTCCGCCAGTGGTTTCATCGTGCGCAACAATTTTTCATCCGCAAAATCCACGGCGAGCAACCCAAATTTTTTCGTGTAGCCGAATTGCCATTCAAAATTATCCATCAGCGACCAATAAAAAAATCCGCGCACATCCGCGTCATTTTGGATCGAGCGATGCAACGCGGTCAAATTTTCGCGCAGATCGCGTTCGCGAAAATTTTCATCCGCCGAAGCCGCGCCATGTTCCGTGATATAGATCGGCAGTTGAAATTTTTTGGTCAGATACGCGAGAATTTTTTCCAGGCCTTCGGGATAACGCTCGACCATGTCGTCGCAATCAAAACCGAAATCTTTCAGCCGTTTCACCGGCGCACCGCTCGCGGGAATCATCGCCGCAAAATGATGAAACCGCACGCGACCATAATAATTCAGTCCGATGAACGTGGAATCATTCCGCCGTCCGCCGCCGAGAAATGCGTCGAGGACAAATT
>JAMFSG010000323.1 GCA_026225155.1 Verrucomicrobiota bacterium | reverse complement strand
GCCTTGCGCCCGATTTTTTCCGGCGGCGTTTCGCGCATGAAATGGACGCCCTCGACGACCGCATCCGTCTTGAACAGGATCAGATTTTCCAGCACGCCCAAATCCAGCACGGCACAATCGTCGCCCGCACCGGTGACGACAGTTTTGTTTGTCGGCAAAGATTTTGTTAAACGCGCAATAAGTTCAAATTCGTTCATGGATGCAGTTTGACGCTGTATTTTTCCGCCACGAAAAGCAAAACCAGATTTGCACCGTTAAACAAACTGTGTGCAAACATGGACGCAATCAGACAGTTGGTTTTCTCGTAAAGCCAAGTGAAAACCAATGCGAGCGTGAACAATGAGGCGAACGTCGCCGCGTCGTGATGGATCAGTGCAAACAAAAAACTGACGCCGAGCCATGCAAAAATCGGCACGGCATATCGTCTTGCAAACCATGCCAATCCAAACAAGTGACGCCGCCGGAAAAATCGAACCAATCCGGTCAGTCGAAGTTGTTTGATGAACGGAAATAAAATTCCGCGGAAAACAAGTTCTTCGGCCACGGGCGCGATGACGACGGCAAATAAGCCAAAGTAAATCTTCGCCCAAACCGATTTCAGTGCTAGAAACATTTGCACGGCTTCCTGATCTTCAACTTGAAAACCAAGTTTTGTCAGCAGTGCGATGGAAATTTTTTGCAGCAACAAAATCACCGGCAGCGACAGCAACAACGCGCACGGCGCGAGCAGCAACGATTTTTTCCAATTCGGATTTTTCAGGCCAAGCGCTTCGCACAAGCCAATTTTGTGCAGTCGCAAAAATATGAACCCCAAAACCCATACAACACCTTGAATGCCCAGCGTGCCGAGCACGAAAAAACCAAAATCGTCCAAATTTTTGAAGCCACTGATGTGTGCAGCCCGCAACAGCAACGCGATGACATTCACAAAGCAGAAGCTCGCGAACAGCGCGCCGAAAAACATCAGCACCACTTCCGGTTGCCACGGTTTTTTTGACAGCATGATTTCAGTCTAGCAATGCGGCGAGAGCGAGACGATTCCAATTTTTTAGACAGAATTTACCGAATTAACAAAATTCTTTTTGCCGGTTTTAATTCCGGAAATTTCTGTTAATCCTGTCTCGTGACTCACAAGCACACCAACGCGCTCACGCGGGAAAAATCGCCGTATCTGTTGCAGCACGCGCACAATCCCGTGGATTGGTTCGCGTGGAACGACGCGGCGTTCGCGCAGGCGCGCGCGGAAAACAAACCGATTTTTTTGAGCATCGGCTATTCGACCTGCCATTGGTGCCACGTCATGGAACGCGAAAGTTTTGAGGACGAACGCGTCGGTGCATTTTTGCGCGAACATTTTGTCAGCATCAAAGTGGATCGCGAGGAACGCCCGGACGTGGACAAAATTTACATGACGTTCGTGCAATCCACGACCGGCAGTGGCGGTTGGCCGATGAGCGTTTTTCTTACGCCGGATCTGAAACCGTTTTTCGGTGGCACTTATTTTCCGCCGGACGCGCGTTACGGTCGCCCGAGTTTTTTGCAATTGTTGGAACAAGTCGCGAATCTTTGGCGTGAACGAAAATTGGAAGTCGCCGCATCTGCCGACGAATTGCTCGCGCGGTTGTAACTCATCACGTCGCGCGACGCGAAGGAAAATATTCCGCTCACGCCGGAAGTCTTGCGGCGCGCGGCGGAAACGTTCAAGGAATCTTACGACCCGCAAAATGGCGGTTTTGGTGGTGCACCGAAATTTCCGCAGCCGAGCATTCCGTCGCTCGTTTTACGCGCCGCAAAAAGATTCGGCGATGACGCGGCGGCCAAAATGGTTTTGCACACTTGCGAAAAAATGGCGGCGGGCGGAATTCACGATCAACTCGGCGGCGGTTTTGCGCGTTACGCCGTGGATGCCGAATGGCTAGTGCCGCATTTCGAAAAAATGCTCTACGACAACGCGCAGCTCGCGCAACTTTATCTCGACGCGTTTCTCGTCAGCGGCGACGCGCGCCACGCCGAAACCGCGCGCGACATTTTGGATTACGTTTTGCGCGACATGACGCATCCCGGCGGCGGATTTTATTCCGCCGAAGACGCCGACAGCGAAGGTCACGAGGGAAAATTTTATTGCTGGACGCACGAGGAACTTTCAAAACTTTTGACCGTCGAAGAATTCAATGTCGCCGCGAAATATTTCGGCATCACGCGCGAAGGAAATTTCGTGGACCACAGCCATCCGCAGCCGTTACACGGGCAAAATGTTTTGAGCATTGTAAATCCTATTGGGACGGACGGCGTGTCGCCGTCCCATTCTTCCGCCAGGAAAATTGGGGACGCCGAAACGGCGTCCTTCCCGGATTTTGAATTACTAGTTTCGGCAAAAAATAAAATGCTGGCTGAACGCGCCAAACGG
>JAMFSG010000028.1 GCA_026225155.1 Verrucomicrobiota bacterium | reverse complement strand
TCCCGTCTCCGCATTTTCCAAATCCTGCGGATGCCGCGCCGTCGCCTGCGTTTCCGCAATGTCCAGCAACCGTTTCGCCCGCGCCAAATTATTCGCGACTTCGGCAGCAACCGGCGCGGTTTCGCTGCGATTGAAAATCGCGCCGAGAAAACCGCCTTTCGCTTCGCCCATTTTTTTGCGGCTTTCAGAAATCAATTGTCCGGCTTCATCAAGCATTTCACTTTCGTGCGCCGCCGGGATTTTCTTTTCATCGGGCGATTTGTTGAACGCGCCGTGGCCACGAAAAGCTTTGCGCGCATCGTGTTCCACTTCCGTCCACGCCGCGCGCAATTCCTCGATCCGCCGGCTGCTTTCTTGAAAATCATTTTCCGCCGCGATTTTTTCCGCTTCCTTTTGCTGTTCGGATTCCTGCCGTGCCGCCTGATTTTGCTGCTGGCGACGCGTTTCTTCCGCCGTGGTTTCACTGATGATCCGGTTGCGGACATTATTATGTGCGCGCGCAATCCGGGTTTTGCGCCGCTCAAAACGCAACTGCAAATTTTCTATCGCTGACTGGAAGAAAATTTCCGCGCCGTCAATCTGTTCGCCCATTTTTTCCGTCAAGTGCCGCGTCTCCACTTCCCACGCCGTCTGGCCGGCGGAAGTCCGGGCATGAAAACTCGCATTCAATTTTTCCTCGCGCGCCGCAAAATCCACGACCGCGTTTTTCAACGCGTCCAGACATTCGAGCATTTCATTGACGCCGGGGTTATTCACAATCTGCCTTCATCTTTTTCAAAAGTTCGTCCAGCTTTTCGATCACCATGACTGTCCGGTTCACGCCCGCCTGCAATTCCTGGATGTAACGATGCTCGAACTCCGCGCTTTTCGCGTCGCGCCAGCTATTTTTCGCCTGCTCCCATTGCAGGTTAAGTTCCTTGGTGATGCCGAGCAACCGGCTTTTGTCGCCGCTGAAATTCATGCGTGTTCTCCTTCCGGCCGGCGACCGCCGGGCGCGGGATGCACGTCCGCATAAGCTTCCAACAGCGCGACAATCTGCCCGAGCTGCTCGACCGCGCCGGGCATTTCCGTCGTCAAAAAATTATGCAACTGGTTCGTCTGTTTCAGCAGCGGCTCGGATTTATTTTCCAAGTCGCGATCCCATTTTTTG
Source organism: Verrucomicrobiota bacterium (assembly GCA_026225155.1). GTDB lineage: Bacteria > Verrucomicrobiota > Verrucomicrobiia > Limisphaerales > UBA11358 > UBA11358. The sequence goes on along the minus strand of JAMFSG010000028.1, from coordinate 2,536 downwards.
ATCACGATCAACTTGGCTTCAGCCTCGCGCACGGCGCGTTCGGCGCGTTGCACGGCCGCCAGATGAAGTGACGATCCTGTTTTCAGGTTGGAAAGCTGCGCGGTGGACAATTCATTTCGCGCCTCTTCCAATTTCCGCCCGCGAATGCGCAGCTCCTGTTTCCAATGGCGTTGACGGTCGTCTTCCAGCCAGCGCCGTGCGCGCAGCACTTCGCCGGAAATCTCATCAACCGCGCCGCGCGCCTTCGCCAGATAAACAATCAGGTTGGAGCGAAAAGCCGCGATGGCTTCGACCGATGTGACTTGCGCGCGTTCCGCCATATTTTCAACGCTGGTTCAGATATTCCTCGATGCGCTGGGCTTTGCGCAAGAGATACGGCGTGTATTCGCGCGACAGCTCGGCGAATTTTTTCAACGCCTTCAACGCCTGGCGGAATTCCTCGGAAAATTTTTCATGTTCCTGATCCTGCCAGGTGTCGCCCAGCGCTGTGAACCGCGCCTGCATCAAAACCATCCGGTTTTCCAGGTCGCTGTTGAAGCGCTGCAACTCCTCGGCGAACCGCCGCACTTTTTCCGGGTCCATGATTGCCTGTGCCATGTCAAAACCTTTCGTTTGTGTTGTTCAAATCATTGTCCAACTTTCGGCGCGAGGCCAATAAAATCATCGGCGCGCACGGTTGAAAATTGCCTGAAATTTTCCCCGATTCAAATTTTCGTCGGCAAATTGTTTCCTTGCCCGTCGCCCGATCTGAAATTTAGACTGCAATATGCTTGAGAATTCCATCCGCCGGACGCCGCATCCGCAGGACGTGATCGGCCTGTCCACCCAGGAACTTCGCGACACGTTTCAGATTTTCAATCTATTTGTGCCGGGCAAAATCACCGGTCATTTCACCGATTTGGACCGGCTCGTGGTCGGCGGCGTGATGCCGGCGGACAAACCGATTGAACTGCCGAACCATAAAGAAACCGGTCGCGCATTTTTTCTCGAACGTCGCGAACTGGGCGCGATCAATGTTGGCGGAGCCGGGCGCGTCGTCGCGGATGGACAAACCTTCGCGCTCGAAAAACTGGATTGCGTTTATCTGCCGATGGGAACGAAATCCGTTTCGTTCAGCAGTGATGACGTAAACAATCCAGCGAAATTTTATTTTTTAAGTTGTCCCGCGCACGCGGCGCATCCGGCCGCGATGATGAAATCCGCCGAGGCCACGCCGGTAAATCTCGGCGCGGCGGAAACTTCCAACCAGCGCACGATCTATAAATTCATCCATCAAGGCGGCATCCAAAGCTGCCAGCTCGTGATGGGTCTGACGGCTTTGGAACCGGGCAATGTCTGGAACTCTTTTCCGCCGCACACGCACTGGCGGCGCACGGAAATTTATTTTTACTTCGACCTTGGCGATAAAATCCTTTCGCACTTTTTTGGCGAACCGCAGGAGACGCGGCATCTGTTTTTGCATAACGAAGAAGTCGCGTTGTCGCCGAACTGGTCCATGCACTTTGGTGTCGGCACGGGCAATTACAAATTCATCTGGGGCATGGCCGGCGAAAACCAGACGTTCGACGACATGGACGCGGTGAAGCCGGTGGATTTGAAGTAGCCACAGATTGGCACAGATGAAACACAGATAAAAACATCCGCAGATTACGCAGACGGACGCAGATTTTTTCCATCTGCGAAAATCGGCGCAATCTGCGGAAAAAGAATCTGTGTTTCATCTGTGCCAATCTGTGGCTAAAACCTTTTGAATAATTTATGGGAAAATTTGAAAATAAAGTGGTGGTGGTCACGGGCGCAAGTCGTGGGATTGGTCAGGCGATCTGTGTGGCGTTTGCCAAAGAAGGCGCAACGGTCGTTGGCGTGGCGCGGAGCGATTTGGCCGAAACAGAAACGGCGGTAAAATCTGCGGGCGGAAATTTCATTGTCAACAACGCCGATCTCGGCGCGGGCACGCAAAAGGAATCCGCCGAAGTCATCGCGCAGATTTTGGCGAAGACTGGACAGATTGACGTGCTCGTCAACAACGCCGGAATTATCCGCCGCGCGCCGGTGAAAGATTTTTCCGAAGCCGATTGGAATGCCGTCATTGCGACGAATTTGAATTCGCCATTTTTTCTGATGCAAGCCGTCGGCAAATGGTGGATTGAAACCGGTCGCGCAAAAGCGCCGGAAAATTCGCGGCTCAAAATCGTCAACATCGCGTCGTTGCTGTCATTTCAAGGCGGCATCACGGTTCCGGCTTACGCCGCGAGCAAGCACGCGATCGCGGGCGTGACGAAAGCGTTGTCAAACGAATGGGCGAAGGAACGGATCAACGTGAACGCCATTGCGCCCGGCTACATCGCGACGGAAAATACGAAAGCCTTGCGCGAAGACGTGGTGCGCAACCAGGCGATTTTGGATCGTATTCCCGAAGGTCGCTGGGGTGCGGCGGAAGACATCGCGGGCGGCTGCGTTTTTTTGGCGGGCGGCGATTCAGATTATCTCAACGGCGCGGTCCTGAACATTGACGGCGGCTGGCTCGGAAGGTGAG
>JAMFSG010000322.1 GCA_026225155.1 Verrucomicrobiota bacterium | reverse complement strand
GTTTGAATAAATGCGAAGGTTGAGACAATTACCAAAGGTAACAGGGCTGACTTTTTCATGCGTTGATACAACTATTGCGTGTTTTGAGTTTTTCCCTGATTGCAACCGCCCCCTTTGACACCAATAAAGTAACAAAAAACGCCCTGAAATCAAGCAAATTTACATTTACCCAACTGTTTCACTACCAACCATTTCCAAATTTCGCGGTAAAATACGCACGATTAGATTGCGGCAGGCGAGGCGGGAATTACGCGCCATTTGGTCGCCGGATTTCAGCGCCGGACAGTTTGCGCGGCTGAAAACGGCCTGAAACAAATTCTTAATTTCCCAAATTAATGTTTCCGCCGAGCGATAAAGAAGCAAGCGATGCCGCCGAGCGTGGTCAGCGCGACCGTGGAAGGTTCGGGCGTGGGCACGGTGCCGGAAAAGGTCACGTTATTGAGGCTTAAATTGCCCGGGGCCCCCGACGCACCCCAGGCATAAATGCGAAAGGTCACCGGCGCTGTCAGCGCGTCGAACGCGGAACTTAAAGTAATTAAGTCGGTGGCGGTGGTGCCTTGTATAGAAGAAGTGGTGGAAAAAATATTTGAGCTGAATCCATCAAGGCTTGACTGGACTGCCAAATTTTTCGGCCCGAGGCCGGTGCTCGTAAAGGACAAGGAAATGGTGTCCAAATCCAGCGGGTCACTGCCCGTTGGCGTCAGCGTCACCGTAAAATATTTTGTGACATTCAAGGAAGTGTCGGTCATTCCGGCAAAGCCAAATCTTCCATTGGCCACCGAGTTGGCACCGGTAAAACCAGTTTCTGAAAAAGACCCGAAAGTCAGGCCGGTGGCCGTCGGCACGGGCGTGGGATCCGTCGTGCCGGAAGTCGTGGTGACATTGGTAAAAGACAATGTTGCCAAAACGGTGGCGATAAATAATACGACTGATTTTTTCATAAGCTGGTTGTCTTTTAATTCTGCAACTGATCAAAAAACTCCCCCAACTTCGTCGTAAAAATTAGACAAAATTGCCCCAAAACTGGAAAACCCCATTTCTCCAGATGCACTTTCGTGCGGCGGTGGCAAAACCGGCTCAACCGCTACATTTTTTCAGCAGTTTCGATGCCGAGTGTGGCAAGTCCCTGCTGCAAAACGCGCGCGGTGAGATCGCACAAGGCGAGACGTGAATTGCGCGTGGCTTCGTCCTCGGCTTTCAGCACGGGACAATTTTCGTAGAACGAAGTGAATTTTCCGGCGAGTTCAAAAAGATAATTGCAGAGATAATTCGGACGAAATTCTTCGGCGACGGCTTCGAGCGTGATGCCGAAATTCAAAAGATGTTTTGCCAGCGTCAATTCTTCGGGCGCGGCCAGATTCAAATCTGGATTCTGGATTCTGGATTCTGGATTTTCCAATTTCCGAAAAATACTTTTGATCCGCGCATACGCATAAAGCAGATACGGCGCGGTGTTGCCTTGCAGCGCGAGCATTTTGTCCCAGCTAAAAATGTAATCGCTCTGCCGGTTCGGCAGCAGGTCAGCGTATTTCACCGCGCCGAGGCCGACGACGCGCGCGATTTCTTTGCGTTGCGCTTCGGGCAATTCCGAACTTTTTTCGGAAACGATTTTGTATGCGCGCTCCTCGGCTTCATCCAAAAGTTCACCGAGTTTCACCGTGTCGCCGCTGCGCGTTTTGAACGGCTTGCCGTCGTCGCCCATGATTTTTCCGAAGCCGACGTGAACCAGTTTCACTTTTTTCGCCGCGTCCGTTTGCCAGCGCGCGAAGATGAGAAATAATTTTTTGAAATGCGGGCTTTGCCGGTCGTCCACGACATAAACGATTTCGTCCGGCGACCAGGTTTTGAGGCGATAATCAATCGTCGCCAAATCCGTGGTCGTGTAATTGAAACCGCCGTCGCTTTTGCGCACGAGCGCGGGATCGGCGATCCATTCGCCGTCGCGGTTCACCAGAAACGGATCTTCTTTCGGCGGTAGCGAACCGTCGCTGAACACGCCGACCGCGCCTTCGCTTTCGCGCGCGATTTTTTTCGTGAGCAAATCGCTCACGACTTCGCCGAGCCACGGATTGTAAAAACTTTCGCCAAGAGTGCAGTCAAACTTTACGCCTAAACGATTGTAAATCTCTCGAAATTGAATATTCGAAAGCCTGACCATTTCTCCCCATAACGCAAGATTGTCATGATCTCCCGATTGAAGTTTAACCAATTCTTGCTTGGCTTGTTCGAGTCGCGCGGGATTCGCATCGCACTCGGCGTTGATGATTTTGTAAAGCCGTTCGAGCTCGGCAATGGCGTCGCGTTCAAGTTCTGCGCGATTCAAAATCGTTTTCCAGCCGAGCAATAATTTTCCGAACTGCGTGCCCCAATCGCCGATGTGATTGTCGGTGATGACGTGATGGCCGAGTAATCGCAGCGTGCGTTGCAACGCGTCGCCGATGCCGGTCGAACGGATATGGCCGACGTGCATCGGCTTGGCGACGTTCGGCGAACTAAAATCAATGATGATGGTTTTGGGCTGCGATAATTTTTCAAAAAATAAATGTTCACCGCGAACGGCGGATTCCAAGGTTTTTTTAAGCTCGGAATTTTTCAGACGGAAATTCAAAAAGCCCGCGCCGGCGATCTCCACTTTTTCGCAGACTTCGGAAACGTCCAATTTTGCCACGACATCGGTCGCGAGCTGACGCGGATTTAATTTGCGCGTTTTGGCGAGCGACATGAGCGCGTTGCTTTGGTAATCGCCGAATTTCGGATCGCACGGACGGACTAAAACGACGGACGTGTCCGCATCCGGCAAAATTTCGCGGACGGCGGTTTGCAGTTTTGATTCGATTTGTTTGTGAGGCAACATTTCCGTTGAACAGTTAAATCGTTGAATCGTTGAATCGGAAGAAAATTCGGAATCGCCCGCCAATGTAACGGTTTAACAATTCAACGGTTCAACGAAGCGCGAATTTACTTTTTCCCGTGTTCGCGGATGACGCCGAGCATCGTGTCGGCGTCGGTGGATTTTTCGAGGGCGTCGCGGAAATCGGCCTTATGCAATAGTTTGGCGATGTTGGCGAGCGTGTGGAGATGTTTTTGAAATTGACCCTGTGGGACGAGAAAAAGCATGACGAGTTTCACCGGCTGATTGTCGAGCGCGTCGAAGTTGACGCCTTTGTCGGAGCGGCCCAGCGCGCCGACGACTTCAAAAATCAGATCGGTCGAAGCGTGCGGGATGCCGATGCCGAAACCGATGCCGGTGGACATCGAGGTTTCGCGCTTTTTGACGGCGGCGGTCACGGCGTCGCGGTCGGCGGCCTGGATTTTTCCAGTGGCGACGAGATTGCCGATCAATTCGTCAATCGCTTCCCACCGATTAGTCGCGCGAAGTTCGGGGACGATTTGTTCGCGTCCTAAAATGTCAGCCAAATCCATAGAGTGCCACGAGGATGAAGCCAAACGTCCGCATAATTCAAGAATGAATTGCTAACATTTTTGGCCACAGATTTTTTCCGGCTCAAATCACGCGCTGCAACCAATGAAAAACCATGCCCGTGCTTTCAAACCACCAGCCGAGCGAATTTAAAACGCCGACGCGCGAAGTCAGCAGCGGAATTCCGAACAACAGCACGGAAATATTGCCAAGAAAAATCACGACGGCGGAAAATAAATAACCTTGCGACGTGATGTCCGTCTGGCGCGTTTGCAAAATGTGAAATGTCAGCGTCAGGTGAAACGCATACGCAGCACCGACGAACAAATGAAAAAAAACGAGATAGTGTCGCCAGTCAAAAATCAGATTTCCCAGCGCAAAAATTAGAACAACGAGCACGGCGTAGATCGGAAAAAAATACGGCGCGAGCGCGATGACGAAATTCGTTTTGGAGATGACCACATGGCCGCCGGACGAACGGACTTTCATTTTTTTTACTTTTCCACCGAATAGCCACGTCCAGAGCGCGTGCGTAAATTCATGGCCGAAAACGTAAAGCCACATCGGTTTCGGCAGCAGCAGAAAAATCACGAGCCAACATGCCGCGCCGCCGATAAACGGAACCCACGTCGTGTCCGCGCCGCCGCACGCGCGCAACACAAGCCACAACGCCCGCGCCGCGCCCGCGCAAACCGGCAGCAGCAATATTGCGATGATGAGTTTGATCCACTTCGGCACGGCGGAAGAATTCAGAATTCAGAATTCAGAAGCCAGCAGAAAGCATTGGCAAAATATTGGTGGGGCGAGCGTCCCCGCGCGCCGAGGTGACTATTGACATGGCGACGTCTCGGCTCGCGAGGACGCTCGCCCCACCAACTTTCAACTTTCAACTTTCGACTTTCAACTTTCAACTTTCAACTTTCAACTTAAAATCCGCGCATGACGAAAGACGAAGCATTGCAGATTTTCCGTGATTCCGGCGCATTGCTGGAAGGCCATTGTATTGTGCGCAGCGGTTTGCACAGCCGCCAATTTTTCCAATGCGCGCTCGCATTGCAACAAATGCCGGTCGTCAAAAAACTCGGCGCGACGCTCGCGGAAAAATTAAAACCACTTGGCGCAGTTACGGTGGTTTCGCCGGCGATGGGCGGACTTGTCATCGGGCAGGAAGTGGCGCGGCAACTTGGCTTGAGATTTATTTTTGTCGAAAAAGAGGAAGGCAAATTGGTTTTGCGGCGCGGGTTCAAAATCGCAGCGGGCGAAAAAATTCTCGTCGTCGAGGACGTCGTGACGAAAGGCGGACGCGTGCAGGAAACTTTGGACATCGTCCGCGCACACGGCGGCAATGTCGTCGGCGTGGCGATGGTCGTGGATCGCTCGAATGGCGCGGTAAATTTTGGCATCCCGGTCGTCAGCCTGATCGCGTTGAACGTGGAAACTTTTGAGGCGGATAAATTGCCGCCGGATTTGGCAAAAACTCCCGCCGTAAAACCGGGAAGTAAATAATTGTCGAGGCGAACGCAAAGTTGGTGGGGCGAGGCTCCTGACGAGCCGGGCGTTTATTTGCAAAGCGATGCGTGGCTCGCGAGGGCGCTCGCCCCACCAAGTTGACTGGCTGCTAAATAATGCGAGAATGATAAAGCTCGTATAATCGT
>JAMFSG010000321.1 GCA_026225155.1 Verrucomicrobiota bacterium | reverse complement strand
GCGTATCTTTTTCGGTGAGCGTGTAAATCAGCACCCAGTCTGGCTCGATATGGCAGTCGCGGCTGCCAGCAAAATTTCCGCGCAACGGATGATCCTTGAATTCCGGTGGCAATGGTTCGCCTTCAATCAGCAATTCCAGCACAACCTTGAGCTGCGCCAAATCCTTGCCGCGCTTGTCGGCACGTTTGACATCTTTTTTGAACTGACTGGTGCGGCTGAAAGTTCTCACAAACCCAGGTCGGCAAAGAGTTCTTTTTTATTGTCGAACCGTTTTACATTTTTGCCTGTCTTGCTGGCGTTGAGCGTTCGCGTGGTGAGCACATTCGGAATCCGCACGTCAAAGGGCAAGCCGCGTTGCAGTTTGATCTGCCGGTAAAGCAAATGCACCGTCTCGGAAGCCGTCAGCCCCAATTGGGCGAGGATGCTTTCAACTTCGCTCTTGAGGCCGGGTTCGATGCGGGTGCGGATGGTCGCGGTTTTGCTCATGCCATGAATGTAGCCCTGTTGTTGCTACATGGCAAATGTTTTGCTTGCTCCAAAAAACAAACCTCGGTTCGCACCGAGGTTTGTTTGAATTGAAGCGCGGACGAAAATTTATTTCAAGCGATCAAAATTCTTCTGCAAAATCTGCCAGTCTTTCAGGCCAGTAACTTTGCTTTGGAACGATTTGTTGATCTCGGCTTCCTTCGCGTTTTTCGTCGGCTTGTTGACTTTGTAGAAAATGCCGAAGTTGCCGGGGAACGGTTCGCCGGCGAGTTTGTAAGCCGCGAGTTCGTCAGTCACGTCGTGACTTTTCGGAACTTCGTTGAACACGCCGCCTTTGCGCGGGTTGCTCGCGTCGAACGCGCCTTCGTAAAATTCCACGCATTCGCTCAGGCATTCGATGAAGCTGAAGCCGTCGTGATCCATCGCGGCTTCCATCATCTGCAAAACGTGGTTCGGGTTCGTGTGCGTCGTGCGCGCGACAAAAGTTGCACCGGCGGAAATCGCCTGTTTCATCGGATTGATCGGATAATCAATCGCGCCCCATTGATCGGTTTTGCTCTTGAAACCGAGCGGCGACGTGGGCGAAGTCTGTTTCTTCGTGAGGCCGTAGACCCAATTGTCCATCACGCAATAAGTCATCTTGATGTTCTTGCGCGCGGTGTGGTTGAAATGATTTCCGCCGATGGAAAACGCATCGCCATCGCCGCCGAAAACGAACACGTGCAAGTCAGGACGCGAAAGCGAAATACCGCTCGCGAACGGCAGCGCGCGACCGTGGATGTAATGCACGCCGTGCGCCTGCACGAAATACGGAAAGCGGCTGGAACAGCCGATGCCCGCGACAGTCGTGATTTTTTCGTGCCACATCTTGCGTTTTTCGATCAACTTGAAATACAGCGCGAGCACGGAAAAATCGCCGCAACCCGGACACCACGTCGGATGGTCGGCGGCGATTTCTTTTTTGGTCAGGCCCTTGCGTTCTTCGGTCACGGGCAGAACGGGCGCGGCGACGGAGGTAATATTTCCGGCGGCGCGATCAGAAGTTTCAGTAGCAGCTTGGCTCATAAAATT
>JAMFSG010000320.1 GCA_026225155.1 Verrucomicrobiota bacterium | reverse complement strand
TTTTGAAATGGGAACCGAACACGACGTTGGACAAAGGTCTGGCCGCGACTTACAAATGGATCAAAACCCAGTATGACGCCAAAAAAGCCGGCAAACGCATCGGCATCGGGTGAAAAGTTTCAGATCAAAAAATTCAAACCGCCGACAAAATTTGTCGGCGGTTTTTTTTTGTTTTTCTAAAATCAATTAAACGGTAGGGCAAAGCTGCCACTTTGCCCATTTCAATTAAAGTTGAACAGAAGGGAACAAAGTGAACAAAGAACCTTCGTTCTCTTTGTTCCCTTCTGTTAAAAATTTTGACCTACGGAATTTTGGGCGGAGCAGCAGCTCCGCCCTACCATTTATGAAGACGCGTTTTTAAGATTCAATTCACAAACTTCTGTTCTTTCAGCCAGAACAAACAGTCAGCCGCCCACGGGTGCGGATTTGCAAACGGCGCTTTGTCATGCAAGCCCATGCCGTGCCTGCCTTTTTCATAAACGTGCAGTGCAAATGGCACGTGGTTTTTCCGCAAGGCTTCGGCGAACATCATGGTGTTTTCCATCGGCACGACGGTGTCTTCAAAAGTCGTCCACAAAAAACAAGGCGGCGTGTTGGTGGTCACTTGCAATTCATTGGAAAGATTTTGCACGAGTTCTGGTGATGGGTTTTTGCCGAGCAGATTTTCTTTTGAACCGCGATGCGTGAGTTCGCCCATGGTGATGACCGCGTAACAAAGGATACCCAAATCCGGCCGCGAACTTTGTTGTTCGATCAGGTCGCCGGAATTTTTATCGCCCGCATCAAAATGCGTCAGCAACGTCGAAGCCAGATGGCCGCCGGCGGACGAACCCATGATGCCGACGCGATGCGTATCAATTTTATAATCCTCACTGTGAGCGCGAACCCAGCGCACGGCGCGCGCGGCGTCGTTCAACATCGCGGGATGCCGGTAACCGTGCGAACCAAGCCGATATTTCAAAACGAAACAGGTGACGCCATGCTGGTTCAGCCAGAGTGCGTAATCATTTCCCTCGTGTGGTGCGAGGCCACCGTATCCGCCGCCGGGACAGATGACCATTGCGGCGCTAGTAGCGTTTGTTGCGTCGGGCAAATACGGCGTGATGGTTGGAATGTCGAAATCATTTGTGCCGAGCGCGTTGGGCGCGCCATTCGGCCAAAGTGGAATCGGCGTTTGCATTTGTGCGCGGGACAAAATGAGCGATATGAATAAAATGGCCGTAGTGAAAAATGCTTTCATAGTTGATGAAACCAGACTGTCGCAAAGGCATGGAAGTTACAATGTTGAAGAAACGCAGGAGAACGAAATCGGCTGCCATTTTGCTTGTCGGCCAACCGCCGGGCGTTATAGTTGAAACAGTCAACAAAAAGGTTTCACCCATGAAAATTCACCCCGGCCATCGGTGCGGCTTCATCATTTTCGCCGCGTTTTTTTTCTTAACGCAAACCCTTTTGGCCGTCGCGTCCACAACGAATGATTGGAACGTCGCCGTGCTCGATAAAATTCTCGCCGCCGTTCCGCCTGGACAAAAACTCGCGCAAGTCGGCGATATGCGCATCCAGGTTCCACTGTTGCAATACTGGCGCAACCAACTCGCGGGCGCGCCCCAGCCGCAGCTGGCGTTTGATGGAACCGCGCCGACGTGGACGGGCGGTAATGTTTATTATTCCTTCAGCAACAATGTTTCCGCCGTGAAACAAAAGGCGTTTCTCGACGGCGCGGCGGAGTGGACGACTTTTGCCAACGTGCATTTTTTTCTGCGCACGACGCAGGCGAATTACGTTTTGGTTTTTGAAGACGCCAATCTTGGCGGCGGTGAATCCACTGTCGGCATGGTCGGCGGCGAACAGTTTCTCCAGATCGGGCCGACCGCATGGAACCATGCAACGATCTGCCATGAACTCGGTCACACGCTTGGGTTGGTGCATGAACAATCCCGTTCCGACCGCGACAGTTTTGTGACAATTTTAACGGCCAACATTGCCTCTGGCGAAGAAGGAAACTTTGTCAAACTAACGAATTCAAAAAATAAATCATCTTATGATTTCTTGTCCGTGATGGAATATGCGCGCAATGCTTTTTCCGTCAGCCCGTCACTCGACACGATTGAACCTTTGCCCGCCTACACGAATTTCATCAACGTCATGGGCGCGCAGTTTGATCCGGTTTTAAGCGCGAGCGACCGCGCGGGAGTCGCCTCGGTTTATGGCGTCGGCCCGACGCTGACGAACATCGTGACGAATACGCAGGACAGCGGGCCGGGCAGTTTGCGCGCGGCGTTGTATTACGCGTTTGATCATCCGGGCACGACGATCAGCTTCAATATTCCGACGAGCGATTCGGGTTACAGCAACAACGTTTTCAATATTTTACCGAGCGACAGTTTCCCCAGTTTGGTGAACGCGACGATTTTGGACGGCGGCACGGAACCGATAAATTCAAATCCGAACGGCCCGCAAATTTTGCTCAACGGCATTCTCGGCCAGTCATTGGATGTGTTTCCGAGCGGTCTGAAATTCACCGGCACGAATTGCACGGCGCGTTCGTTCATCATCCAAAATTTTCCCGAAGATGGAATTTTATTCACTGGCAACCAGACGACGGGCAACACCGCCAGCGGTTGTTATGTCGGCACGGATGCGAATGGAATGCTCGCGGTGCCGAACGCGATTTATCAGGTTGAAATCAGCAGCGGCGCGTCCGGCAATGTGGTTGGCGGCACGACGGTCGCGGCGCGCAATGTCATCAGCGGCGGCACTTATCAAGGTTTGGTCATCCACGATCCGGGCACGCAAAATAATATTGTCGAAGGCAATTACCTCGGCATCAATGCCCAGGGAAATGCGGCATTGCCGAATGGTTATGCCGGCGTGGAAATTTTCAACGGCGCGCAATCGAATCTCATCGGCGGTTATACGGCAGGCGCGCGGAACATCCTTTCCGGAAACACGTTACAAGGCGTCGCCATTTCCGACACGAATACGAGCGGCAACATCGTCGCCGGAAATTATATCGGCCTCGATCCGACCGGCACGTTGCCGATGGCCAACGATTATCCGGGCGTGAATATTTTTAACGGTGCGTCCGGCAACATCATCGGCGGCACGGCGACGGGCGCGGGCAATGCCATTTCCGGCAACAGCGACCAAGGCGTTTCCATTCAAGACGCCGGCACCGCAAATAATTTGGTGCAGGGAAACATCATCGGTCTGAACGCAGCGGGAACGGCGGCGGTTCCCAATGGTTATTCCGGCGTCGGTATTTTCACGGGCGCGCAATCAAATCTCGTCGGTGGCACGACGGTGGCCGCGCGCAATGTCATTTCCGGCAACGCCGAACAAGGCGTGCTCGTGGGTCTTGCCGGCACGACGGGAAATCTGATCAAGGGAAATTACATCGGCGTAAATTCGGCGGGAACTGCCGCCCTCGGCAACACTTGGGCGGGCGTGGATTTTTATGGCGGCGCAACGGGCAACTTTGCCGGCGGCAGCGCGCCCGGCGCGGGCAATGTGATTTCCGGCAACGGCAACCAAGGAGTTTTGCTGCAGGACGCCGGCACGGCGAACAATTTTGTGCAGGGCAATTTGATCGGCTTGAACGCGGCGGGCAACGCGGCCATTTCCAATGCCTGGTCGGGCGTGGATATTTACAACGGCCCGGCGGCGAATCTCATCGGCGGTCTGGGTGGCGCGCGGAATTTCATTTCGGGCAACGGCAATTACGGCGTTTACCTTGAATTCGATAACAACGGAAATATTGTCCAAGGCAACACCATCGGACTGAACAGCATGAATGGCGCAGCCGTTCCCAACCAATTTGCCGCGATCGGCATTTACATCGCCCAATCCAATCTCATCGGCGGCGTGACGCCGGGCGCGGCCAATCTGATTTCTGGCAGCAAGGCGGATGGCGTGCAGGTTTTATTTACGGGAACCACCAACAACACGATCCGCGGCAATTCCATGTTCAGCAATGCTGGAAACGCCATCCTGCTTTACAGCGGCGGAAATAATAATCTCGCCGCACCCGCCGTTTCTTCCGCCGTTGTGACGACCAATACGACCGTCACCGGCACTTACAACGGAATCAGCGGCGCGATTTATCAACTGGATTTTTATTCCGATGTAACACCCGCTGCGAGCGCGGAGTCCATGACGTATCTCGGCTCAAAAACAATTGTCGGCACGGGCGCGTCCGTCGGCTTCACCGCGAATCTCGGAGCACGCTTGCCGCTCGGTCGCGCCGTCACCGTGAGCGCAACTGATCCGGCAGGCAATACGTCGCAACTTTCCACCGGCATCGCCGTGACCATGACCAGCAGCGTCAACGACGGCATTCCGAACGCATGGCGCGCGCTTTATTTCGGCGGCAGTGGCACGACGACCAACGCTTCTTCCGCCGCCAGCGCCGATCCGGATCACGATGGCATGAGCAATTATCAAGAATTTCTCGCCGGCACGAATCCAACGAATGCCGCCAGTATTTTGAAATTGACCGCATTCAATCCAAATATTTCCACGAACGCCGTCAGTTTGAATTCTGCGAACGGCACGGTTTATCGCGTGCAATATCGCGATGATCTGCTCGCCGGAAGCTGGTCCATTTTGGCCGATCAAATCATCGGCACCGGCACGAATCTTTTTCTCACTGATCCCGGCGCGAACGCAATTTCCAAACGCTTTTATCGCGCGCAAGTTTTGTGGTGAATTTCATTTGGTAGGGTCGGCGCGCTGCGCAGTCCGCGCCGGGTTGCGGCGCAACAAACTTGCGAGCTGTTGCGCAACGACGTTCGCTTCCGTCGCCTGACGCTGCGCTCGGCGACGGGGAACATCGCAGCGCGATGTCCCTACCTTTCCAAGTTCGTGCCACCGGTTTGACACTGCGCGTTTCCCGTCTATTTTTCATCCGTGTTTGACCTCGTTTCCGAATATGCGCCCGCTGGCGACCAGCCGCAGGCGATCGAAAAATTGACCGCCGGAATTTTGTCCGGCGCGCCGCATCAGACGTTGCTCGGCGTCACCGGTTCGGGAAAAACTTTTACGGTCGCGAACGTCATCAAGAACATCAACAAGCCGACGCTCATCATCTCGCACAACAAAACTCTGGCCGCGCAGCTTTACGCCGAATTCAAAAGTTTTTTTCCGAACAACGCCGTCGAATATTTCGTCAGCTATTTCGATTTTTATCAGCCCGAGGCTTACATTCCGCGCACCGACACGTTCATCGAAAAAGATTCCAGCGTGAACGAGGAGATCGAACGGCTGCGGCTTTCGACGATGGCGTCGCTGTTTTCGCGGCGCGATGTCGT
>JAMFSG010000319.1 GCA_026225155.1 Verrucomicrobiota bacterium | reverse complement strand
TGTATTGGCAACCAGTGGTTTCACAATTCGGGTGGATTTTACAAGGGTAATGTCTCTTGACCGGGAACTAACGTATAAACAGGGGGATAAAAAGCTAGCCACAGCGGGCGTTAGCGGTGGCCCTTGTTTTTTAATTAACACTGACTATAAATCTTACTTGATTGGAATTGTGACCGACCACGTTTGTTATGAAGATAGGCAGGACAATTATTTAACGGTGACAACGGCAAATTGCATTAATGAGAATGGAACACTTAAAACTCCCGATTCTTTCTACAATACATAGAAATAAAAAAAACTTCATACTTATCGCCAGTGAGGCGGGCGGCTTTACTAATCAGCGGAACGGGTGTAAAAGATAGCCATGAGCATCACGCTCGACATTCCGAACAATATCCACGAGGCGTTGCACGTCACGCCCGCCGAGGCGGAGGCGCGCCTCAAGCTGGAGCTCGCCGTGTCGCTTTACGCGCAAAAGGCCTTGAGCCAAGGCAAGGCGGCAGAACTTGCGGGCATGGGCGTGCTGGATTTCAACGACATTCTGGCCGAACGCCAGATTCCAATGCACTACGGCGAAAAGGAACTGGCCGAAGACCTCGCTTATGCCCGCAGTCATCAGTGACACGTCGGTGCTCAATTATCTCGCCCGAATCGGTCAATTCGAGCTGCTGCATCTGGAATTTCAACAAGTTTTGATCCCGCCAGCGGTCCTCGCCGAATTGAAACGGCGCCCGGATTTGCCCGGCGCGGAATGTGCGCGACAAGCGCTGGCGAACGGCTGGTTGGAATTGCGCTCGCCAAAAAATCTAAACGCAGTTGAAAATTTACGGATTACTTTGGGCGCAGGTGAATCACAAGCCATCGCGCTGGCGCAAGAATTCACTTCGTCTCTGCTGTTGATGGATGAAGCGGCAGGACGGGAAGTCGCCGGACGGCTTCATTTGGATTTGATGGGAACAACCGGCATTCTGTTGCAGGCGAGAAAGTCCGGCCTCATTCCGAAACTCAAACCGCTTCTCGATGAATTGAGGCAACATCATGGTTTCCGTTTGAGCCTGAAGATTTACAACGATGTCTTGCGAGAGGTTGATGAATCGGAATGAAACCAAAAACTTTCATGTTTATCGCCGGTGAAGCGAGCGGGGATTTTCTCGCGGCGGAATTGGTTTCTGCGTTGCGGGAAAAACTTGCAGCCGATCCGCAATCCGCAATCCGCAATCCGCAATTCTTTGGCGCGGGCGGCACGAAGATGTCTACCGCCGGAGTGGATTTGGCGTTCGACATGACGCAGCACGCAGTCACGGGCATCACGGACGTGCTGAAAAATTATATCAAATTCCGGCGGCTGTTCAATCAACTGCTCGCGCTGGCGATCGAGCGCAAACCGGATGTCGTCATTGGCGTGGATTACGGCGGATTCAATCTGCGCTTCGGCCAGGCGGTCAAAAAATACGTCCGCGAAAATCCGTTCGCGAACTGGAATCCGAAAATCGTCCAGTTTGTTTCGCCGCAGGTCTGGGCGTCGCGTCCGGGCCGCGCGGACAAACTGGCGCGCGATTACGACCTGCTCCTGAGCATTTTCCCGTTCGAGAAAAAATGGTATGCGCAGCGCGTGCCGCAATTGCGCGTGGAATTTGTCGGCCACCCGATGATCGAACGAATGCAGAAGTCAGAATTAAGAATTCAGAAAAAAAATTCTGTGCCGACAGTTCTTTTGTTGCCCGGCAGCCGACGCAGTGAATTGCAACGACATTTGCCGGCGATGCTCAGCGCGTTGAAATTGATTCAGGAAAAATTACCGACGGCGAAAGCGAAAATGGTTTTGCCAAATCAATCGCTATTGCAATTGGCAAAATCGCTCGGCGCGGATCTGGAAATTCAGATCGGCGAATTGCCGTGGGCGTTGGCTGAAGCGGATGTCGCCATCGCCTCGACCGGCACGGTGACGATGGAGTGCGCGTTTTTCGGCGTGCCGACGGTGACGCTCTACAAAACGTCGTGGCTGACTTATCAGATCGGCAAACGGCTCATCACCGTGAAATCGTTGACGATGCCGAATCTGCTCGCGGGCGAAACGGTTTATCCTGAATTCATCCAGAACGACGCGACGCCGGGAAATCTTTCGGGTGCGGCTTTGGAATTGTTGCAAGACGGCTCGCGCCGCGAAAAAATTAAAATGCAACTCGCCAAAATCATTTCCTCGCTCGGCGAACCGGGCGCAGCGGGACGCGCGGCAAATGCGGTTTTGAGTTTGAAATGACTCACGCAAAGGCGCAGAGCCGCAAAGTCCTTGTTTGTGAAATTTCTTTGCGCCTTTGCGTCTCTGCGTGAGATTAAAATTTATGAAAGACTTGTCGAATCCGTTTTGGATCAAATTGAAAGGGCTACTGTTTCTATTCATCGGCATCGTCGCGACCATTTTACTTTTTCTCGACAACCCGACGTTGCGAACTGCCGTGCTGCTCGCGCTAGCGATTTGGAGTTTCTGCCGGTTTTATTATTTGGCATTTTACGTCATCGAGAAATACGTTGATCCGAGCTACAAATTTTCCGGATTGTTTTCGTTTATGAAATATCTGTTTCTAAAGCGAAAATGATTTAAAATACCGAGCGAAGAACTATGGTTTGGGACTGGATTGAAAAACCAACAATTAATCTAAAGCTCAGAATGTATTGCATTTTATTGTGAAAGATTGCCCACAATGCGGCCAAAAGAATCTAAATGCTGCCACGAATTGTGAATGCGGCTATTTATTTTCCAAAACGTTTGCAACTGACCAACCATCTTCAATTGCATCACAGTCCTCAACGCCTCCATTAGTTATTCCTGAAAGAACCGAAGAAATTCAAGAAAATTTGACGTTTTGGGAAAGCATTTTCACAGTCTTTTATGGTGCTATTTTAGGATTATTGCTTGGCCTTATTTTTATGTGGTTTCAAACATCACGATTCAAATCAGATGGCCACGTTCTGAAAGTGAAAAAAAGTTGGCAACTTTATTGGTTTGCATTTGGTGCTAGGCTAGCATTTTGGATCATTTTAATTACCATTTATATCGCGAAGCCTCGCTGACGCGCGAAAATCATTTCCTTTATTCACAGCGCATTTTAACTTTTCCGCATGGACACACTGCACGCACCGTGGCGCATCGAATACATCCTCTCGCCGAAACCGGAATTGAAGGACGGCTTGTTCGCGCGTATCGCGCAATCATCCGACGACGAGGCGAATTACGTCATCGTGCGCGACCGCACGTGCTTCGCGTTGCTGAACCGTTATCCTTATGTCGGCGGCCATTTGATGACCGTGCCTTACAAGGAAGTCGCGGACTTGAGCGGTTTGACGGACGAAGAACTGGCCGATCTGTGGAAACTCACGCGCCGCTGCATCGAGGCGCTGAAAAATGTGATGCGGCCGGACGGATTCAACGTCGGCATCAATCTCGGCAAAGTCGCGGGTGCGGGCATCGCGGAACATCTGCATGTCCATGTCGTGCCGCGCTGGAACGGCGACACGAATTTCATGCCGGTCATCGCGAACGCAACGGTCGTGCCGGAAGCGTTGAAGGAAATCGCGACGAAATTGCGGGCTGAATTGGGGAAATAATTTTTAATTGTGGCCACTGAAACTCTTCATTTTGAAAACGCGCGTTTTGCGCAGCAAC
>JAMFSG010000318.1 GCA_026225155.1 Verrucomicrobiota bacterium | reverse complement strand
TTAGTTTTAGTGATGGCGGCAATCTCGTCCTGCACTTCCTTGACCAGCTTGTTTCCATCCGTGTAGCCGAGTTGGAAATAATCAGCCTGTCGTTTCTGGAGATAAGCCAGCCGCGTCAAAGCCGACTGATATTTTGCCAGTTGATCCGGCGGGGCTTGTGCGCCCGAAACGAGATTGGTGGCCTTGTCGGATTTCGGCACCGACTGGTTTTTCAACGTCGCTTGATGTTCCGCCAATTCGGTTTGTGCTTCAAAAATTTCTGATTTCAACTGGTTGATTTCATCCGAAAATGATTTTTCGGCGGCGGAAATATCAATGACGCCCGCGTCGCTTTTGGCTTGCCGCAATTGTTTGTCAATGTCGCTCAATTGCTGCTTGAGTTGCGCCGTCTGGTCAACCAATGCGTCATCGGACAAGTCAACGGCCCGGTGCACCTGGTCGCTTCTTTCCCGGTAAGCATCCACAACCGCAGTCAAGACTGGCTGGACAATGGTCGGATCCGGACTGGTGAAGGTGATATGAATCATGCTGTTGTCAGCTTCTACCTTCAAGTTGCCTTGAATGACGGAAGCTGCCGGAATCGCATCATTGCCGCCGCCTGCTTTTGCCAAAATTTTGTCCGGCCCGACGTTGGTCGCCACGGAAGCCGCCAAGTCAAAGCTCTTGAGCAGTCCCACTTCCGCCGCCATGACACTGTCACCCTGACCCAGCACAGATATAGTTGTCGAATCGTTCGGCGCCGGATTCATGGAACGCGCCTCGGAAACGTAACGCACGAGCACTACAGCGTCCGATTGATACGGCGGCTGCTTGGTGTAATAAAAATAGCCCGCCGCCACAAACCCGGCCAAAGCCAGAGCGATGATTTTCCACTTATGACGGAAAATTACAAAATAGATGTCAGCCAGGCTCAATCCCACCGGTGGTGGCGGTTCGTTATGTCGAATACTGTTCATTTGTAACCTAAAAAAATCGTTTCTCTGCAAAAGCGACGCTCGTCATGCCCAATGTTTGTAAAGCACTTTGCCTGCCGCCCGCGACAGGCAAACCGGCAGCGCGCGGAAAACCTGGTTGTGCCAGCCGGAAACTCCGTCCACCTCCGTCACAAACCGGTTTTGCCGCAAATCAAATTTAACATATTCGATTTTTTCTTCGTGCGCGCCCAGATTCAATTTAAACCGTCGCAAACCGTCGTTCGCAATCGAGGTCCGGCCCAGGTGCAAAGCCTTCAAACCGTTTCGCGACAACCATTTCATCGCCGCCCACATCACCAGATTAGTGCCGCGCAAATGCTGCGCCGCCGCGTCGGAAGCGCCGAACTTGTAAATCGCCCGGCCACCCAGAAAAAAATAAACCGACGCCGCGATTTTCCGCCCGCGATGGCTGGCCACGGCAATCAGGCCGCGATTCTCGGACAAAATATGCCGGTGGATGTTCACAAAAAAATCAAATGGCTGCGGCGGCAAACCGTGTTTTTTCCGCGTCAAACATTGCAATGAATAGAAATCTTTCATCGCGTCCAAGCTCTGCAAAATCTCAACCGTCACGCCGTCTTTTTCCGCCTTGCGAACGGCGCGGCGCGCGGAACTTTCCATCTGGCCGAACATCAGGTTTTCGTCCGCGTCTAAATCCAGGCTGTGGCCGTAAAATTCAAGCGACGCGGGAATTTCTGGCGCGAAAAAATTTCGTCCGCCGCGCAGTTCAAGATATTTCCAGCCGCGCGATTTCCCGAACTCGACCGCCTCCTGAAACAATTTCTCGAACGATTTTTTATCCGTGCACAACGGCGCGCATTCATCCGTGAATGGCAACGCGATTCCGCGTTTTCCCGTCAGCCAACTGTCCACCTCCATCAGCGGCAACAGCGATTCCGGCGCATTTTCATCGCCCGAAAAAAAATATTGCGGGACAAAACCGTAAGTTTCCGCGAGCACCCTCGCCCAGGCCGCACCGTGGAAAAATGAAAAATCGGGATGGCTGGTCACCAGCGCGTCCCAATTTGGAGTTTCGAGCGGATTGATCCGCCGCGCCGCGCCCGGCGCAAATTTTTCCATGGCCACAAATTTATTTCGACGGCGGCGAATCAGATTTTCAAATTTTAGGCGGCTTCGCTTTCACGATCCGCGCCGGATTGCCGACAACCGTTGCGCCCGCCGGCACGTCTTTCGTCACCACACTGCCCGCGCCGATCAGCGCATTTTCGCCGACGGTGATTCCGCAAAGCAGCACCGCGCCGGAACCGATGGATGCGCCGCGTTTCACCAAAGTCGGGATGCAAACCCAGTCGGCTTCGGTCTGCAATTTTCCGTCCGTTGTCGCGCGCGGATAACGGTCGTTCGTGAAAACGACATTGTGGCCGATGAAAACATCGTCTTCCAAAGTAACGCCTTCGCAGATAAAACTATGGCTCGAAACTTTACAACGATTTCCAATCTTGGAACCTTTTTGGATCTCGACGAACGTGCCGATTTTCACGTCGTCACCCAGCTCGCAACCGTAAAGATTGGTGAATCCAAAAATGCGGACGTTTTTGCCTTGCTTGACATTGGCGGCAATCCGTTGAATCGGCTCGTTGGACAAACTCATGAATCGCCGATCAATGTGCGTTGCCGTTCAACACAATTTTGACCGCACTGCCGTTCGTTGCCTTAACGGATTTTTTTTTGCTGCGAGAACCGTTCATCAAAATTTTGGTAGATTTGGCGCGCAACGGCTGTTCGGAATTCGTCAAACCGTTGACGTGAATTTTTTCTTTTTTCTCAAACGTAATCGGCGCACCGCCATGCCGCAACGATTCGGACGACGCTTCCAAAATGCGGACGAGTTCCGTGCCGCGCGTGCCGCAAGAAATCGGCGTCGTGCTGTTTTTGATGGAATCAAGAAAATGCTGGCATTCAGTTTTCAGCGGTTCTTCTTGTTTGATATACGGCGCATACATGTCGCCGTAATGATAGGCATATTGGAATTCGCCGAAAGTGTCGTAATGCGGCGGACGTTCAACGCGCGTGTCAAACACGCGGATTTTTTCGAGCGGCGCAAGATCGTCATAAACAATCATGCGTTTGCTGCCAACGATGGTCATTTCGCGGACTTTGCGCGGGTCGAGCCAACTGCTCTGGACGGTCGCGGAACGTTGGCGGGAAAAATTCAAGCACATCGTCGTCACGTCTTCGATGCCCGGTGTGATGTGCGCGCTGCCGCGGCAATTAACCGATTCCGGCATTTCGCCCATGATGGACAGAATGATGGACAAATCGTGCGGCGCCAAATCCCAGGCGACGTTGATGTCTTTTTGGAACAAGCCCAAATTCAATCGGCGCGCGGAAATATAACGGATTTCGCCGATGTCGCCTTTTTCAATGATCTCCTTGATTTTACGGACAACAGGCGAATAAAGAAATGTATGCCCGATCATCAACACGAGGCCTTTTTTATGGGCAATTTCCACCAGTTCTTCGCAATGCTCGACGGAACCGGCCATCGGTTTTTCGATGAATGTGTGTTTGCCAGCGAGCAGCGCAGCTTTGGCCATCGGAAAGTGCAATTTGACGTTGGTGGCGATGACGACGGCATCCAAATCAGCACCATTGAGCATGTGCTTGTAATCCGTCTCACTTTGAACTTCGGGATAAAGCGATTTGAGATGTTTCAAGCGCGACGTGCTTAAATCGCACATCATCTTCAGGTTGCAATCTGGCAAAGCGCGGAAATTGCGGATCAGGTTCGGTCCCCAATAGCCGCATCCAGCAACCCCGACTTTAATTTTCTTTGGCATAGAACTTAATTGATTATTCATCTTGGCGTCTTTTTCCCTGCCAAGCCAGCAACAACAGTGCCGTTTTTGAAAATTAACGATGACCGACTCGCGCTGGCAAGTTTGAACGCGGCGCAACCGCCGGTCGAGCCGCCTTCTTTTTCAAGCGCAAATCCTTCAGTTGCACCAACAAAGCCGGAACGGTTTTGAAAATGATCTTCAAATCCAGCCATAAACTTTTTTTCCGCGCATATTCGATGTCCAACTGGATCATTCGCGTGAAAGTTGTCCTGTTTTTACCGTTCACCTGCCAAAGACCGGTCAAACCGGGCGCGGCATTGAAACGTTCGCGCTGCCACGGCAAATATTGTTCCGCTTCGTAAGGCAAACAGGGACGCGGGCCAACAAGGCTCATTTCGCCATTGAGAACATTGAATAATTGGGGTAATTCATCCAAGCCGGCGGCGCGAATCACTTTACCAAGTGGGATGATCCGCGAATCGCCGCGCGAATCCATCTTGGTCATCGGCGCGTCGGAATTCATTAGTTGCTGCAAATGTCCCTGATGCGATACGGTTTCCGCGCCGCAATACATCGTCCGAAATTTGAGGCACATAAACCGTTTACCGCGGTAGCCGACGCGTTCTTGCTGGAACAAAACCGGTCCGCTTGAGGTCAGACGGACAATCAAAGTGATGGCGAGCACCACCGGCAGCAAAAACGGCAGCGCCAACAAGATCAGCGTCACGTCGAGCATCCTTTTCCACCGCGGTAATCCCATGTTTTTTTCAAAATTCATTGATTACGATCCCGTGCAAGGCTCCGCACTTGTTCGTTTTGGATTGTTTTCCAAAACGGACTTAACAACTCCGTGATTGACGGAGAACCCTTCATAATTTTCGGACCGCAAACTCACGCAGACAATTTCTCCCGGCGAGATGTCGCCGCTAAAACCGGCGCCAAATCCGCCAAACTGTTTCGGTTTAACATCACCGCGTCCCGTTCCACTTCCACTGAAGTGGGCTGTCCGAGGATATCTAGCAGGATTTGAACCCTTTTTTTGGCCGGAAGGTTTTTTAAGACATGCGCGTTCAATCCTGCGAACGCCCCAGATGCCACCGTAATTTCATCGCCAGGGGCCAGATGACTTTCAATCGTGACGGGTTCATCCGTTTCAAAACAATTTTTCAGTTCCGCAATGACTGCATCGGGAACCGCCGGGATTTTGCCACCGAAAGTAACCAAACGGTTCACTCCCGACGTATGTTGAATCTCATTGAACCGCTCCTCGATCACGCAATAAATGAAAATGTAGCCGGGAAACAAGGGTTCCGTGACGCGGATCAAGCCGCGCCGGGTCAGTTTTTCCAAACGCAGCCGGGGTGAAAAAACCTCCAATTCCAGATTCTTGCGCAGGTTCGCCGCCGCAATGTGCTCATGTTTCTGTTTTGTCCGAGCACTATACCAAGCTGAAGTCGTGGTCTGCATAATAGGATAAGTGGCCGTCGCGAGCCAAACAAAAGCTCAAAACGGCCGCCAATGGTTTTCATTACGGTTATTGAAATGCGGCGGACAAAAATGCCCCATAACAATCACGGAACGTAGCTCCATGTCCTTAAATTATACAAACTTCGGTAAATTGTCCAACACCAAATTTAGGGACGAACGAACGTTAAATTTTTAACCTTTTTTTCCGAGGAAACAGGCACAGAAGAGAAGTTGAAGATCACGAAACAATCCGAGAAGCAAATAACCATAACCGATAGCAAAGAAACCACTAGGGACTATTTAATTTCCCTTGATACCTGCCAATCGTCCAGATATAGAACATTGACTGGCTTTTATTGGGACACACGCGAAACGTTCAAACGGGTGTGTTCACCAATGAGCCGGCCATTGAGCCTGTTTTTCACTGCGTTTCACGCCCGTGTGAAATCCGCTTTCGTCTTGGTAGCCTACAGGAACGTTGATTTTCACAACATTCCGCAACTTGGCCAACAAACCTGCCAGCGGAAAACCGACGCCGGAAGAGCTCAATGTTTTATGTTCAATGACTGTTTGCTTGTATGTCATGAATGTTTAATAGCATCACGGATGCCAACTTTTTTGTTTTAAGAAACATTTCTTATGGCAACGGATAAGCACGGTAAAAACGCTGCGCAAACCCGTTCACATTCGTGTCCGTATAAAGGAACGGCGAAGCATTGGTTTCCACTGAAACCCAATTTTTCAAATCCACCGATGCTTGCACGACATAATAGCTGCCTTCACTTCCCACAACCTGAAAACCAAACTGCCCGGATGTTTTTGTGATGGAAGTCAGAACGGCAGCGATGGCCGGCGCGGCCGGCGCCGAATTGTCCGTGAGCTGCGCTTTTAAGTCTGTCGTCGCGGAATAAACTGATAAAAATGCGGGCGCGCTGTTGGTCGAGCCGACTTTATTGGAAACGGTAACCGAATAGTTACCTGCTTGCGTGGTCTTGACGTTCTTGAGCGTCAATGTCGCGCTCGTCGCCGAAGGAATGTTCACGCCATTCAATTGCCACTGATATTTTAGGGGTGCCAGACCGGTGGCGGCCACGCTTAACGAAACCGTTTTGCCGGTCAAAACCGAAGTGCTCACGATTTGTTTCGAAATCCGGGGATAATCGGTCGGACTCGGCAAAACGGTGACCGTAAAAGTTTTTGTGACAGTATTGTTGGTTTTCTCGCCATTATTGACGGTGACAGTGATCGTCGCCGTGCCAAAAGCATTTGCCACCGGCTTAAAGGTCAACGTGCCGGTGTTTTTTGGGTTGGTATAGTTGACGGTCGGTTTGGAAATAACACTGGGATTACTGGTCGCCACGGTCACTTTGACGACGGGGGCGCTTTTGCTCGCCAAGGCAATGATGTTGGGCGTGATAATGTTGAGCGGATTGCCCGAAAAAGTGATGCCCGACAAATTCACGGTTTGTGCGCCAGTATTTTTATTCACCGACACATCGGCGATGGGATCCAAAGTTGGCGTTGGTGTTAAGGGCAAGATCGGATTCGAATTGGAAACCGTCTTTCCAGGCGTGGTAAAAGTGGCTTCATTTGAAAACGCGCTTTCGTCGCCGACTCCATCATAAGTCGTGGCGGCAAAATAATAGGTCGTCGCATCGGCCAACCCGGAAATCGTCGCGTTCGTCACATTTCCCACATCAACCACGTTCGTGTAATCGTGGCTGCTCGTGCCGTAATAAATTTTATAGCCGGTCACCTCCGGGTCGGCGCTGGCATTCCAAGCCAGCACCACGCTTTGGGACGCCAGCATCGTTTGCTGAAAACCCAAGATCAGACAGCCTAATAAAATCAGGCGCAGGGCAAAATTCCCAATTCCAGACCCATTTGCATCGCGCAACATTCCGCGTGCTAACGCATAAGCTCTGCCAACTGCTTTTCAAATGACGAGAATTTTTGAATTAAATTCCCGGTTAAAAAACCGCCTGAAAATCACTTCAAAAAAACTGCCAATGCCACGTCATCATTGGCGATTTTTAATTTCGAATAAAACGGAACAGTGGCGGAAAAAAAATGGACACCGGGAGAAAATGTTTCTGACTGAAAGTCTTCAAGACAGATGTTGTCCCGTGCTGTCTTGAAAAAGAACACCCGCCCGGAGGCGGAAAATTGAGAATCGGGTGTGATACTTTTCGAGAAACTTTTTTGGCGGCGGCGGCCATCTGATCGCCGCCGCCGCCAAAATGACGAAGGCCGTTGCCAAAATTTCTTTGCCACGAGGGCAGGATTACTTGGCGAAAAATGCTTTTACCACTTCCACCACGCGTTTGATCTGCGCGTCCGCAAGTTCGGGATAAATCGGCAGGCTCAAACATTCGCGACCGGCCTTTTCCGCGACCGGAAAATCGCCCGGTTTGTAACCGAGATCGGCGTAACATTTCTGCAAGTGCAATGGCAGCGGATAATGCAGCGCGCAGCCGACTTGGTTGTCATCCAGATATTTTTTCAATGCGTCGCGCTGCGGATGGCGGACAACGTAAAGATGCCAGACACTTTCGGCATAACTCGGTTCGTGCGGCAATTGCAACGGCGTGTCGGCCAACAATTCATTGTAAAGTTTCGCAACGCGTTGACGTTCGCGCGTCCATTTTTCCAAGTGCTTTAATTTGATTCCAAGCACCGCGCCCTGGATGCCTTCCATACGATAATTGAAACCGACCTCGTCGTGGTAATAACGCACGGTCGAACCGTGTTCGCGCAATGATTTCGCGCGTTTGGCGTATTCCGCGCTGTTCGTCACCAACGCGCCGCCTTCGCCGAACGCACCGAGATTTTTGCCGGGATAAAAGCTAAAGCCGGACATTTCGCCGAATGTGCCGACGGTTTTGCCTTTGTATTTTGCGCCATGCGATTGGCAGGCATCTTCCACAAGCGGCAATTTATGTTTGCGGCAAATATCCAAGATCGGATCAATGTCAAACGGCTGGCCGTAAAGATGCACGGGCATGATGGCTTTCGTGCGCGGCGTGATGGTTTTTTCGATCAGCTTCGGATTGATGTTGAAAGTCGCATCGTCAATGTCCACATAAACCGGTTTCGCGCCGATGTAAGAAATCGCCCAGCTCGTCGCGACAAAGGTGAACGGCGTGGTGATGACTTCGTCGCCCGGTTTGATGTTCAACAGCAGCAACGCGACGTGCAACGCGGACGTGCCGCTGTTGAAACCGATTGCGTGTTCCGCGCCGCAGTATTTCGCAAAATCTTTTTCGAATTGCGCCGTGTCCGGGCCGAGGCAAAACGAACAACTATCAATCGTGCGGGCAATCGCCGCATCAATTTCCGCGCGCAAAGGTTTGATTTGCGCCTTCAGATCGAGATAAGGAATCGGTTCAGACATAATTTGTTAGTTAAGCAATTTATCCGCCAAAACCGCGTTTGTGAATGTAAAAATTGGGAAAGAATGAACTTTCAAACGCAGACGAAAACAGATGAAAAATTGATGCAAACTACGCCGATTTATTTGGCCGAATCTTAATTCATGTCAATTCGCGAAACTCGTGCCAGCCTTTTATCCGTGTTCATCTGTGTCCATCCGTGGTTGATTTTTAATGAACGACCGGCACCGCTTCGTTGACGGGAATTTGCGCTTGCACGGGAAGATTTCGTTTGCCCCAATTGAAAATGAACAACGCGATCCACGCGGTCGCCGTAAAAATGATCAGCACGGGCATGATGCCCTTTGAATTGAAAAGTCCCACGCACGACGAAGTCAACGCCGCCGCGCCGATCTGCAAAAACCCAAGCAAGGCGGAGGCGCTGCCGACATTTTTGTCAAAAGGCGCGAGCGCAAGCGCGGCAGCGTTTGGATATGTCAAACCGAGGCTCGACAATAAAATGAAAAGCAGAACGAGCGTCGCCGGCAAACCGAACCAGCCAAAATAAGTTCCCGTGAGAAAAATGACCGACGTGATACATTCCAATAAAATCGCGCCGTAAAAAATTTGCGCGCTGGTGAATTTGCGCAGGAGCAAAATGTTTACCTGATTGCTGCCGATGAATCCAACCGACAACCCGGCGAAAATCATTCCGTATTCCTGTTTCGTCAGATGAAAACTGCCCATGAAAATGATTTGCGATCCGGCGACATAAACCAAAACGCCCGCAAACGAAAACGCGCCGGCGAGCGCGAACGTGTGGAATTGCGTGTTCTTCAAAATATAAACGAAGTCTTTGATGATCGGCCCCGGCTTGAGCGAAATGCTTTTGTCCGGCTTATGACCTTCGGGCAAAAAGAAAAAAACGACCGCCAGCAAAATCACAACCAATGCGGCGAGGGTTGCGAAAACCCATTGCCAGCCCAGATGCGCGGCGATCAAACTACCCACCGTTGGCCCAAGCATCGGCGACACGCCGAGGATCAAAATCAAAAGCGAAATGATTTTCGCGCTTTCTTTGATTGGGAAAAAATCGCGCACCATCGCCATTGACGCGACAGCCGCCGCACATCCGCCCAGCGCTTGAAAAAGGCGCAGAACGATGAGTGATTCTTTGGTTTTCACAAACATGCACGCGATGGAAATCGCGATGAAAAGCAGCAATCCAAAGTAGAGCGGTTTTTTCCGGCCAAACCGATCGAGCAGCGGGCCGTAAATCAATTGTCCCGCCGCCATGCCGATGAAATAACTGGAAAGCGACAAAGAAATTTTCGCCTCCGTCGTGTGCATCGCGTGCGCAATGTCCGTGAACGACGGCAGATACATATCAATGGCCAGCGGCGTGACGGTGGACAGCGCGCCAAGAATGATGATGATAAAAGACCGGTTTGAAATTTGGTGATTCATTTCCCTTTAACTTTCGAGGCAGTGAAATTGCCACGGGAAAATAAATTTGCAAACCGCGACCGGCACTTGAATGGTCGCAACCAACTTTACCTGGAAAACATTCTGCCAAAAAACCTGGGTCAATTAAAACACTGCCGCCAAAATTTTCTTCGCGCCGTTGCCGGTTCATGGTTCAATTATTTCATGTTTTCACACATTGTCATTTTTTGGACGGATCCGGCGCAGGCGAACGCGGCGGATGAATTGATCGCGGGCGCAAATAAATTTCTCAAGCCGATCCCGGGCGTGACGCAGTTTCACATCGGCAAAATGGTCGGCAGCGACCGTCCGGTCGTGGAGCAAAGTTATCAGGTGGCGATGAACACGGTGTTCGCAAACAAACAGGCGCAGGATGATTATCAGGTGCACCCGCTGCATCTGGAGTTCGTCGCGAAATATGTGAAGCCGCTGGTGAAAAAAGTCACCGTTTATGATTTCGCGTGATCTTCGGTCATGACCTGGCGGAGCATGGTGCGGATGTCGCCGATATGTGGCGGCTTGCTCAAAATGCCGTCAATGCCCGCAACTTGATCGTCCTGCATGAACGCGCCCCAGCCGGTGAGCATCACGATCGGCGTGCCGGGTGCCTCGGCTTTGAGCGTGGTGGCGACTTCGCGTCCGTCCATGTAGGGCATGCCTAAATCAGTAATGACGACATCGAACGGTGTGCCTTGCGTGCGCGCGGCGCGAAAGGCGGCGAGACCGTTTTTGCCGCCATCGGTGACTTCGACTTGATGGCCGTCGTGATGGAGCATCTCGAAAATCAATTCGCGGATGGCCGGCTCATCGTCAATGCACAAAATATGAAACGGGCCGGGCGCAACTTCTCTGGCCGCGTCGGCGACGACGGGTGAACTCATTTTGCTCGCGGGAAAAACCAGCCGCATCGTGGTGCCTTTGCCGAGTTCAGTGTCAATTTCGATCTTGCCGCCGTGCCGTTCCATGATGCCGTAAACCATCGCGAGGCCGAGGCCGGTGCCGCGTTTGCCTTTGGTGGAATAAAACGGTTCGAGGCAGCGCTTGCGGGTTTGTTCATCCATGCCGATGCCGGTGTCGCTCACTTCCATGATGAGGTTCGCCGTCATGGCGCGGGTGCGGACGGTGATGACGCCGCCGGTGGGCAATGCGTCCACGGCGTTGAGAATCAAATTGGTGAACGCCTCGCGGATCTCGCTTTCGATGCCGGCAAATTCCGGCAGCTTCGCCGCAAAATCTTCGCGCACTTCCACCATGATGCCGCGCCGCTGCGAAAGATCGCGCCAGCGCGGACGCGTCATGTCAATGACCTGCCGCGCAAGCTGGTTCAAATCCAGCGTGTGCAACGCCTCGTCCACTTCGCGCAGCCGGTAAAATTCGCGCAAGCCCGCGACGATGTGCGTGATGTCTTCGCCGGCGGTCTTGATGTAGCGCAGATATTTTTTGGTGTCTTCCGTCAGGTTTGGCTCGGTGTGGCCGATCAATTCCGAAAATCCGACGATGGGCGACAGTGCATTGTTGATGTCATGCGCGATGCCGCTGGCCATCTGGCCGAGCGCCTTCAGGCGTTCCTGCTGCATGGCGGCCTGCTGGGTCTGATGAAGGTCGGTGTAGGCTTTTTGCAGATTTTGATAAAGCTGGGCCTGATTGACGGCGAGG
>JAMFSG010000317.1 GCA_026225155.1 Verrucomicrobiota bacterium | reverse complement strand
GTTGGTTGCGCGTTAAACTGCAAATTTATCACCGTTTCGACAAGACATTCTTTTCGTAATTTTTTACTTCCGCAAGCCAGCTTTCACCGACGGGAACATTTTTGCCCGCGCAATAAAAATCCCAGACCGCACCGAAGGGCAGCGATTTGATTTCTTCCTGCAACGCCAGCCGCGTCGTGAAATCACCGGCGTTTTCGGCGGCGCGCAGTTGCGCCGTCGGTTCGAGCAGTGCGATGAGCAACGCTCGGATCATGTTGCGCGTGCCGATCGTCCACGCGGCGACGCGATTGATGCTCGCGTCGAAATAATCCAGCCCGATGTGAACGCGTTGTGCAAAACCATTTGCCACAATCTCGCGCGCAATGGCGAGCAAATCGTCATTGAGAATCACCACATGATCGCTGTCCCAACGAACGCCGCGGCTGACGTGTAAAAGAATTTCCGGCATGAACTGCAGCACGCTCGAAATCTTGTCCGCGATGCTTTCGGTCGGATGATAATGCCCGGCGTCGAGGCACAATAATTTTTTGCGGCTGAGCGCGTAGCCCAGATAAAATTCGTGCGACCCGACGACGTAACTTTCGCTGCCGATACCGAATAGCTTTGGCTCGACCGCATCCAGATTGAATTTCGGCGAAATCGGTTTTTGGAAGATGGTGTCGAGCGATTCGGCAAGTCGCGCGCGTGGCGCAACACGATCGGCAGGCGTGTCTTTGCAGCCGTCGGGAATCCACACGTTCGTCACGCATGTTTTGCCGAGTGCCTTGCCAAACGCCGCGCCGATTTCACGGCTGCGAATGCAATGTTCGATCCAAAATTGACGGATGCTTTTATCCGCATTCGACAAAGTAAAACCATCGGCGGATTTTGGATGCGAAAAGCACGTCGGATTAAAATCCAAGCCGAGACCGTTTTGCTTCGCCCATGAAATCCAATTTTTGAAATGTCCCGGCGCGATTTCATCACGGTCCACTTTTTTGCCGCCGAATTCGCCGTAGAACGCGTGCAGGTTCAAACGATGTTTTCCCGGGATCAGCGACAACGCTTTATCCAGATCAGCGCGCAATTCGTCCGGCGTGCGGGCTTTGCCCGGATGATTTCCCGTCACGGCCAGTCCACCGCCAAGCGTGCCGCCAAAATTTTCAAAACCGCCGACGTCATCGCCCTGCCAGCAATGCAATGAAACCGGAATCGTCGAAAGAATTTTCAGCGCGCGGGCCACGTCCACGCCGAGTCCGGCATAGCGTTCGCGGGCGAAAGAAAATGATTTTTCAATTTTTTTAGTCATGTGAACTCAGGCGTCGGGAATTTATCCGCGAAAAATATCCGATAAACGGTGGACACGGCAATCACCTATTCCGGTGACCGTTCCGGTTGGCAGTGACGCGATCAAATTGGCCGCACAGTTTTCATTGGCTTGGCAACTTTTTAATGTTACCAAATCCGCCATCAATCCATGGCTAAATTATTTCTCGGACTCGATTCCAGCACGCAAAGCTTGAGCGCCGTCGTCATTGACCTCGACGCGCGCAAAGTCATCTACGAAAAATCGCTGAACTTCGACAAGGCTCTGCCACAGCACAAAACGCAGAACGGCGTGCTGCCGAATGGCGATCCGCTCGTGAAACACAGTTCGCCGCTGCTTTGGGCGGACGCGCTGGATTTGATTTTTGCCGGGATGAAAAAGGACGGTGTCGCGCTCGGCGACATTCTCGCCATCAGCGGCAGCGGCCAGCAACACGGCTCGGTTTATTTGAACGATCGTGCGGAAAAAATTCTCACGAACCTGAATCCAAAAAAATCGCTCGTCGAAAATTTGAACGGAATTTTCTCGCGCAAAACGTCGCCGATCTGGATGGATTCTTCGACGGCACGCGAATGCGCGGAGATTCGCAAAAAACTCGGCGGCATCAAAGCGACTGCACAAAAAACTGGTTCCGATACATTCGAGCGATTCACCGGCCCGCAAATCCGGAAATTTTACAAAACGGAAAAAGCGGCTTACGCAAAAACGTCGCACATCGCGCTCGTGAGTTCGTTCATGGCCTCACTACTCGCGGGAAAAATTGCGCCGATTGATTTTGGCGACGGCGCGGGCATGAACCTGATGGACATCCGCAAAAAATCCTGGCACGACGGCGCGCTCGCCGCGACCGCTCCAAAATTGAAAAGCAAATTGCCGCCGCTCGCCGCGTCGGGAAAAACCATCGGCAAAGTCAGTCCGTATTTCGTCGAAAAATTCGGCCTCAATCCCGAAGCGCTCGCGACGGTTTGGACCGGCGACAATCCGGCGAGCGTCATCGGCCTCGGCCTCATCAAGCCCGGCCAGGTCGCGATCAGCCTCGGCACGAGCGATACGTTTTTCGGCTCGATGCAAAAATGCCAGACCGACGCGCACGGCGAAGGCCACGTTTTCGGTTCGCCCGCCGGCGGCTACATGACGTTGATCTGTTTCAAAAACGGTTCGCTTGCGCGCGAAAAAATCCGCGAACTTTACCAGATTTCCGACTGGAATAAATTCGGCGAACTTTTGGCAAAAACCAAACCGGGAAATGGCGGCGCGATTTTGTTGCCGTGGTTTGAAGCCGAAATTGTCCCGCGCGTGAACCAGCCGGGCGTCCATCGTTTTGATTTGGACGAGAAAAATGTCGCCGCGAATTGCCGCGCGATTTTCGAGGCGCAAATGCTTTCGATGCGGCTGCATTCACAATGGATGCAAGTTTCGCCGGAGCAGATTTTCGTCACCGGTGGCGCATCGAACGACCGCGCCTTGCTGCAGGTTTTGGCGGATGTAATGAATTGCCGTGTGCTGCGGATCGAAGTTTCCAAAAGTGCCGCACTCGGTGCCGCGCTGCAAGCCGCACACGGATTTTCAACGGCCACTGGCAAAAAACCGAAGTGGGAAAAACTGGTCGCCGGTTTCAGTAAACCGATTTCCGGCAGCGAAATTAAACCGGACAAGAAAGCCGCAAAAATTTACGACAAGCTCATTGAAAAATACGCCGAGTGCGAATGCGCAGCGTTGAAAACAATTTGAAATTATTCGAAGTTGCGAAGCAACGGATGAAAATAGCCCGCAGTTGAAACTGTAGGCTATTTTCATTTGCACCATTAGCGCAGGGAAATTGGAGAAACTTACATTGTTGAAAAATTAAAATGGCCGCGTTGGATCTAAATCTATCCATTTAATATCCGCTGCCGATTTTCCGTCCCACAAAATTTCCTGGCCTTTTTTAGTTTTCACTTCGCGCGTCGCGTTGCCGTAGCGCAAATGGCAGGGATTTCCGGCGAGCGAATGGATGCTAGCTGAAATCAGTTTTCCATCCTGCCATGCAATGTCCACGGTGAAACCGCCGCGTGCGCGCAGGCCTTTCACGCTGCCGGTCGGCCACGCTTTCGGTAACGCCGGAAGCAAATTGATTTCGCCTTCGTGTGATTGCACCAGCATTTCGCAGGCAGCGGCGGTGATGCCAAAGTTACCGTCAATCTGCATCGGCGGATGCAATCCAAAAAGATTCAGGCATGAATTGCGCGCGGAAAATAATTGCTGCAACTCGCGATGCGCGTCGTCGCCGTCGTGCAGGCGCGCGTAAAGCGCGGTGCGCCACGCGAACGACCATTCGCGCACGTCGCCGGTGTCGCCGCGCGCGTCGAGCGAAATTTTCGCCGCCGCCGCGAGCGCGGGCGTTTTGGAGATGCCGATCTGGCGTCCGGGCTGAACGGCGAACAGATGCGACGTGTGGCGATGATGATCATTCGGCGTGTCGAGTTCGGGCGAATTGGCGACGGCGTTTGTGCCGGTTTTTTCCGTCATCCATTCGAGCAGTTGGCCCCAACTGCCGATGCCGGGCGTGGCGAGGTGGTCACGCATAGCGGCAATTTTGTCGCGATAATTTTTATCCACGCCGAGCGCGTCCGCCGCGTCAACGTAGTTGTTGAACAAATCCCAGACGATCTCCTGACTATAACTCACGCCGTCCTCGGTCGGGCCGTGTTCCGGCGACCATGCGTTCGGCACGACGAGCCGTCCGTCCGGCAACGTTTTCAGATGATCTTCCCAAAATTCGGAAACTTCTTTCAGATATGGATACGCGGTTTGCGTGAGAAATTTTTTGTCGCTGCTGAAAGCAAAGTGTTCCCAAAAATGTTGCGCATACCACGCGTTCGCCGTGTTGTCCCAGCGCCAGCCGAGGCCGCCGAAAATATTGTGCGAGGTGCGGATGGCAAAACCGCGCTTGGCAAAATTCCCATCGGCAGTTTTGAAATCGTCCGACGATTGCGTCGTCGTGCGCCACGCAGGCAACTGGCTGTCCACGAGATCAAAAAACGGCGCGGCGCATTCGGCGAGGTTCGCGGGTTCGGCGAGCCAGTAATTCATCTGGATGTTGATGTTCGCGTGATAATCCGAACTCCACGGCGGATTATTGCTGTCGTTCCAAAGCCCCTGCAGATTCGCGGGCAAACCGCCGGGACGCGAACACGAAATCAAAAGATAGCGGCCATATTGAAACAATAATTCTTCAAGTTCGGGGTCAACAGTTTTGGCGGCGACGATTTTCCGCTGGTCGGTCGGCAAAGAAATTTGTTCCGCTGAAGATTTTCCCAAGTCGAGCGCCACGCGGTCGAACAGTGAATGAAAATCTTTTTCGTGCGCGGTTTTCAATTCATCGAAATTTTTTGCGACAGCGTTTTCAATTTGCCGGGTCACGCGCGCGTGCGGATTTTCACCGCGATATTTTTTGGTGTAATCAAAAGCATAATCGGTTCCGGCGGCGAAAACTAATGTAAGGCTATCGCAATTGGTGAACGCAATTTTCCCATCGGTAATTTGCAACGAGCCGCCATCATTCAAGGCGATCACTTGCGCTTCATATTTCAATCCGTTCGCCAGCGCGCCCGCGAAGGCGAGTTGGTTTTTATGCGCCGAAGTTTTTGCGCCATGAGAATCGTTCAATTCGATGCTGCCATTGTAGCTCGCCGGTTTATCCGCCGTGAGCCGGATGACCAAAACGCCATCCGCGTAGCTGCAAAAAAATTCGCGCGAAAATTTTACGCCGTTCGCCGCGTAGCTGACGTGTGCAAGCGCATTGCCGATGTCGAGGTCGCGGCGATAATCGGAAAAATTTTCATGGCCGGGCAGATTGATGAACAAGTCGCCGAGCGTTTGATACGCGCCCATCGAACCGTAATCGCCGGACGGATTTTCGTCGCCCGTCCACAAACTGTCCTCGTTCAAAACGATCCGCTCGCGCGCCGCGCCGCCATTGATCAATCCGCCGATACGACCGTTGCCGATGGGCAGCGCCTCGTTCATCACGATCGAACCATCGCCGCCGTTCAGTGTGTCGCGATGTTGCGCGTTCAACGATTGGCCAGCCACACCGCCGACCGGTTGCTGATACCACAAAACCAGCGGCGAAGAATTTTCCGCAGCGTGAACATTTTGAAAAAATAAAACGGCGGCGAGCGCGGTAAAAAAATTGCGGAGCGATGTTGGCATGAAAAAAATCTTCCGCCAGCACCGCTCCGCGAACAAGAATAATTTTTTGGGGACGGACGGCGTGCCGCCGTCCTTAAAATTATTTTGGTTTTCCAAAATTGGGACGCCGACACGGCGTCCCTCCCGATTTTTACGGCACGCTCGGGCGCGGCGTGACGGCTTGCGATTGGATGGCTATCGTCGTGGGCAGCAAGTCGTCCGCGCTTGCGGTCAACTGGATTTCGCCCGCATCTTTCGTGGATTGCACAATGACTTGCGCGAGACCGTTGAACAAACTGCGCGACCACGCCAGCGCAGTCGGTTCACTGACAAATTCGAGATTTACGCCAAGCGAAAGGCCGCCGGCACCATCGCGATTTTTGACGCCGACGGCAATGACATTGTCACCCGCGTGCAGATATTTCTTGATGCTGAACGACGGCGATTCTTCCCAGTTGCTGGATTGGCCGACCGGCTGGCCATTCACAAAAACCCAGCCTTCATCGTCAATGCGTCCAAATTGCGCCTGCACATCGAAGTTCGCGATTTGGGCCGCCGTCAGATCCAAGTGCTGGCGGAAAATCGCCGACTGATTGGCTTGCAATGGTCCATCTCCATTTTCCGAACTGGTTTTGTTCCATCTCGAATCGTCAAAGCCCGCTTCGTATTCCGTGATCTTCGGGCTGGCGAGTTTCTTGGTCGTATAATCCACCACTTTCCAAGCCCATGAATTTGCGGGCACAGATTTGACCGTGGATTCAGGAATGTAAGTGTCCGGCTCGTGACTGCTCGGATCGCCATTGCCAACGCCGATAATTTTACCTGCGCCGCTCAAGGCGAAATTGATTTTGTTTTGCGCGACCGGAACTTCACGGCCTTGCGCGTCCGTCGCGGAAACGGTGAACACACTCACGTCCTCGCCGTCGGCGTTGATCGTCGAACGGTTCGGCGTGAGTTGGATTGCCGTCGCGTCGCCGGTCGTTTCCACTTTCGTTTCGGCAACGACTTTACCGTCGTTATAACCTTTGGCCGACAAGACGCCCGGCGCGTATTTCACTTGCCACGACAATTTAGAATCCTTCTTCATCGTCTGTTTACCGAGCGATTGACCGTTCAAGAACAGTTCCACTTCGCCGCAATTGCTCAATGCATCCACACGGATTTCCTGGCCTTCTTTGCCCGGCCAATTCCAATGCGGCAACAAATGCAAAACGATGTTCGTCGTCCACCATGCTTGGTAATAATAAAAATTGTCCTTCGGAAAACCGCAGGTATCAAGGATGCCGAAATGTGAATTGATACACGGCCACGAATACGGCGTCGGCTCACCGCGATAATCAAAACCCGTCCAGACGAAGCCGCCGCTCAACCACGGACGCGCGTCGAAAAAGCTCCACCACGTTTCCGCCGTGTGCGCCCACGGCGGCGCGTTCACGTCGTAGGCGCTGACGTAACCGCGCACCTTGTCGTTCTCGTAAATGCCGCGCGTGCTGACCGTGCTGCCCTGCTCCGTGCCAACGTGCGGTTGTTCGGGATGTTCGGCGCGATAATCATCAATCTCATGACCGATGTGATAATTCCAGCCGCGCACTTCCAACGCGCCGGGCAAACCCGTGAAAACATTGCCGACTCTTTCCGCCGCCGTGACCGGCCGCGTCGGATCCATTTGCTTCACCAGATTTTGCATCGTCGTGCCGACGCGCGCGGAAACGGGTTGCGTCTGCGTGTCTTCTTCGTTGCAAATGCTCCAGATACCGACGCTCGCGTGATTGCGGTCGCGACGGATCTGCGTTTCCCAACGGCGCAAATTTTCTTCGTCACTGCCGAGCAACCGGTTTTCGTCCATCACGATCATGCCGAGATGATCGCACGCCTCGAGCAATTCCGGCGTCGGCGGATTGTGCGACGTGCGATACGCGTTGTCGCCGAACTCTTTTAATTTTGCGACGCGGAAATATTGCAACGCATCCGGCAACGCCGCACCGACGCCTGCCATGTCTTGATGATTACAAGTGCCTTTCAATTCATACGGCTGGCCGTTCAGCAAAAATCCTTTGTCCTTGTCGAACGCGAATGTGCGGATGCCAAACTCGATTTCCTGGCGATCAACAACTTTGCCTTCCGATTCAACCGTCGTAATGAGTTTGTAAAGCTTCGGATTTTCGGGTGACCAAAGCTCGGGCGATGAAATTGAAAACTCATCAAATAACTCATTGCGGCTGCTGCGAAGGATTCCGTTTTGCGTTTTTTCGTCCTTCGCTTTTACCTGATTCGTTTCGCCATTGGGCAAAACAATTTGAAAACTCAAATTCACCGGCACGCCGCTGGTCGTCGCATTGAACACCAGTGTCTGCACAAAAATTTTTGCCTCGTCCGAGGGCACATTGTCTTTGAATTGGCTATAAACAAAAATCCCGTCCGGCGCGATGGCGACCGGCGACGTTTTTTCCAGCCACACATGACGGTAAATGCCCGCGCCTTCGTAAAACCAGCCTTCAAATTTCGACGCGTCTACCTTCACCGCCACCGTGTTCTTACCGCCGATGCGTGCCACGTCCGTGATGTCAATGCGGAACGGAAAATAACCACTCTCATTATGCTTCATCTGCCAGCCGTTCACGAACACCATCGTGTCGCGAAACGCGCCGTCGAAATCCAGCCAGATACGCTTGCCATCATCCGTCGCCGGCAAATCAAATGTGCGACGATACCAGCCGACGCTATTTTTCGGAAAGCCCGGGCCGACCGGTTTGAAACCGTGGCTGCCATCGGCATTTTTATCGAACGGCAATTCGATCACCCAATCGTGCGGTAAATTCACTGCGCGCCACCCGGCGTCGTTGAATTTTTCCGCCGCCGGCCCGGAATTTTGCCCCGCCTTGTCGAGCCGCAGCATGTTCGGCCAATCGTCGCCAAGATGAAATTTCCAATTGGAATCAAATAATAATTTTTCGCGCGGCGAATCCATATCAGCGGCAAATGAATTCAGCGTGAAGGCGATCAACGCAGCACCGAGTAATCGAAGTGAAAACAAACGGGATAATTTCATCCGCCAAATCTGCGCGAGCCCACGACGCAAGGCAATGCCATTTTGCCTACTCAAATGGGTAATTTTATTTGACCGCGAATCGGGTGAAAATCGAACGCGGTTTTCTTGACCTGCGCATCGCGTCATTAGATGATGACGCACTAATTTATGGCTACCAAACAAATCATCAAACCGAAAAATTCACCTGCCGCCGTCGGCCCTTACAACCACGCCGTGCGCGTCGGCGACCTGCTGTTCTGCGCCGGCCAAATCCCCATCGAACCTGCGAACGGAAATTTGATTTCCGGCGACATCAAAGCGCAAACCGAACGCGTGCTGGAAAATGTGAAAGCGATTTTGGACGACCAAAAACTCACGTTCGCCAACGTCGTCAAATCCACGGTTTTCCTGACGAACCTCGCTGATTTTGCGGGCATGAATGAAGTCTACGCGAAATATTTCACGGATAATTTTCCGGCGCGCTCGACCATCCAAGTCGCCGCGTTGCCCAAAGGCGCAAACGTGGAAATCGAAGTCATCGCACACTTTTGAAGTGTGGAATTGCGATTGCGGATTGCGGAATAAATTCCAAATCTGCAATCCGCAATCCAAACTCGCCAATTAATTATGCCTGTCGGAATCCAACTTGCCCTTGCCGCGCTCGCCGGCATTGCGCTCGGATTTATTTTCGGCTGGCTGAAATGGAGCGGCAAGAATTCTGACGCGCGTTTGGAAGATGAATTGCGCGACCAGTTGAAACAGCGCGAAACGGAAATTTCCACAACGCGCGAGCAATTGACGCAAAGCAAAACTTCGCTGGCCACCGCACAGGCAAATCAAGCTGCCGCCGAAAAAATTCTCGCCGAGCAAAAATCCTTGCACGAACAAAACTTGCGCGATGCGAAACTCGCGCAGGAAAAAGCTATCGCTGATTTGCGCGAAGCGTTCAAGGCGATGAGCGCGGATGCGTTAAAACAATCCGCGCCGGAATTTTTGCGGCTGGCGGAACAGTCGTTCGGTAAATTTCAGGAGACGGCGAAAGGCGATTTGGCGCAGCGACAGGAAGCGATCAAAACGCTGGTCGAGCCGCTGAAACAACAGCTCGAAACGTATCAGAAAAATTTGCAGCAGAATTCCGCCGCGCAATCTTCGACGTTCGGCGAAGTAAAAAAACAGTTGGAACTGTTGTCGCAACAAAGCGCGTCGCTCGCGAGCGAG
>JAMFSG010000316.1 GCA_026225155.1 Verrucomicrobiota bacterium | reverse complement strand
GGTCCGGCACTCGTCATCGCGGGCGCGGGTTCGGGCAAGACGCGGACGCTGACGTATCGCGTCGCATATCTGCTGGAACAGGGAATTCCGCCGGAAAGGATTTTGCTGCTCACGTTCACGAACAAGGCCGCGCAGGAAATGATGCGCCGCGTCAGCGACCTGCTCGGCCACGAATTGCGTTCGCTGTGGGGTGGCACGTTTCATTCCATCGGCGCACGGGTTTTGCGGCTGCACGCGGACGCACTCGGTTATCAGCGCGATTTCACGATTCTGGATCGCGACGACGCGAAAGATTTGATCAAGGCTTGCGTGGCCGATGCGAAGATTGACGCGAAGGATAAACATTTTCCCAAGCCGGATGTGTTGAACGAAATTTTTTCGCTCGCGGCCAACACGCACAAGACAATCCAAGAATTGCTCGACGGCCAATTCAGTTATTTCTCAGAACTCGTCGAACAAATCACCGACCAGCACAAACGTTACCTCGCCCGCAAGCGCGCGGTGAACGGAATGGATTTCGATGACCTGCTCAGTCTTTGGTTGAAGCTGATGCAGGACAACGCGGACGTGCGCGAGATGTATCAGCGGCGGTTTCAATTCATTCTCGTGGACGAATATCAGGACACGAACAAGTTGCAGGGCGACTTGATTGATCTCCTTGCTGCGCGCACGAAAAATGTGATGGTGGTCGGCGACGATGCGCAAAGTATTTACGCGTGGCGCGGTGCAAATTTCGCGAACATCCTCGACTTTCCGAAGCGTTATCCGGGCGCGAAAGTTTTCAAGATCGAAACGAATTATCGCAGCACGCCGGAGATTCTGAATTTGGCGAATGCCGCGATCGCCGCGAACGTGAATCAGTTCGCGAAAGAACTTTCACCCGCGCGAAAATCTGGAGTAAAACCCGCGCTGGTCGCGTGTACGGATGCGGGTCAACAGGCGGCGTTCATCGCGCAACGTGCGCTGGAATTGCGCGACGAAGGGACGAGCCTGAATCAGATAGCGGTGTTGTATCGCTCGCATTTCCACGCGCTCGAACTGCAATTGGAACTCACGCGTCGGCAGATTCCATTCTCGATCACGAGCGGGATTCGTTTTTTTGAACAAGTGCACATCAAAGACGCGACGGCGTATCTGAAATTTGTCGCGAATCCGAAGGACGAAGTTTCGTTCAAGCGGCTGGTGCAACTGATGCCTGGCATCGCGGCGAAGGGCGCGGAGAAATTGTGGCAGAATTTTTCTCACGAGATCAAATCGCCGAAATCAAACACGCCACTGGCGGTCGCATTGCAAGATTCCATCGCGGGCGTTCCGAAAAAGGCCGTTTTGAATTGGGCGCAATTCACCGCGACGATTGCGCAACTCGAAGACGAAGCCGTCCGCAGGAATGCGGCGAAGATGTTGCGGCTCGTAATGGACGCGGGCTACGACGATTATCTGAAGGAGACTTACGATAATTACGAACGGCGGCTCGACGAAATCAAACAGCTCGCGGAATTTGCGTTTCAATTCGGCAGCGTCGAAGAATTTCTCACACAACTCGCGTTGCTGACGAACGTCGAAGCCGAAGATGATCCGAAAGATGATTCCGAACGCATCAAACTTTCGACCATCCATCAAGCGAAAGGTTTGGAATTCGACGTCGTATTCGTGATCATGCTGTGCGATGGATTATTTCCGTCCGCGCGTTCGACCGAGAGCAACGACGGTGAAGAAGAAGAACGCAGATTATTTTACGTTTCCATCACGCGCGCGAAGAATGAATTGTATTTGAGTTATCCGCTCATCCGCGGCGGTTTCGGCCAAACCGGCAACGACATTTTTCAATCGCCGTCGCGTTTTCTCGCGGAGATTCCGCGCGAATTGGTGAATGAATGGAATTTGCGCTGACAAAGCAAAAAAGCTCCAAGCACCAATTTCCAACATCCAGAGAAGCTCCAAGTTTCAAACTTCAAAATTACGTGGCGTGACGAATTTCGTTTTGGAGATTTATATTTGAACATTCTCTGGACGCTTGGAAGTTGGTGCTTGGAGCTTTACCTCCAGCAAGCATCTTGCATTTGGCGCGAAGCATGATATTTTCAACATTCAAATTTATGCCGACAAAACTTGAAGCTAAAACGAACGAACTGTGCCAGGCGATCCTTGAAGAAATCCAGACCGCCGGCATCCGCAAACGCATTGACACTTTTCTTGCGGACAGCAGCGCGCGTGGCCAATACGAAGCGTTAATGAGCAAAGGCCAGGCGCTCCACGAAAAACAGCATCACGGCCAGACGCTCGACGCCGCCGAGATCGCCGCATTCGAAAGTGACCGTGAATCGCTGCTAAAAAATCCCGTCGCGACCAGTTTTCTTGACGCGCAAGAACAAATGCACGCGATCGAAAGTTCCGTGAAAAAAACCGTCGCCAAGACGATCGAACTCGGCCGCATTCCACTCGCGGAAGATTTGGCCGAAGGTTCCTGCGGCGAAGGCTGCGGCTGCAACCACTGAAATAATTCTTCACCAACGCCCGCCGGAATTTTTCCAGCGGGCGTTTTTGTTTTTAGAAATCATCGTCATTCTCGTCCTCATCCTCATCCTCAAATCCAAGTGATTTATGAGGACGAGGATGACGATGAGGATGATTTGCGGTCGCAATAACCTTGCGCCATGCCATCAATTGGCAAAATAATCCGCGCGTGACCGAAAAATT
The DNA here is from genome assembly GCA_026225155.1 of Verrucomicrobiota bacterium. GTDB lineage: Bacteria > Verrucomicrobiota > Verrucomicrobiia > Limisphaerales > UBA11358 > UBA11358. The sequence goes on along the minus strand of JAMFSG010000316.1, from coordinate 3,219 downwards.
TTCAACCGCCATCGCCCGTTTCGACGCGGAAAATTCCCGCGACCCGAATCTCGAAAACAGCCAGCCGCGTGAACTGCTTTATGCCAAACGATTAACCGATTGGGTTTTGAAATTGAATCCGAACGCGAGTGAAGTTTTGCGACTGGCCGCGCGCTGCCAGCACATTTTCCGTTGGGAAAGCCCGCGTGAAAATTATCCGATGACACGGCCCGGTTATCTAAAATGGCGCGCCGACCTGAAAAAATTCCACGCGCAAAAGTCCGGCGAAATTTTGAAGGAAGTCGGCTATGACGACGAAACCATCCGCCGCGTGCAAGATTTGAACCTGAAGAAAAATTTTCCCGCTGACGCGGAAGTCCGCGTGCTCGAAGACGCGTTGTGCCTGGTATTTCTGGAATTTCAGTTCACTGCACTCGCCGCCAAAAGTGACGATGAAAAAATGATCAACGCGCTCCGCAAATCGTGGGCGAAAATGACCGAAGCCGCGCGCGCAGAGGCGTTGAAGTTAAATTACGGAGAACGTGAAAAGAGTTTGATCGGCCGCGCGCTTGCGGCGTAAACACTTCAATTCTTCCAATCCAGATCTACGATCACCGGTGCCCAGGAAATGTGCTGAACGATGCGTTGCAACGACGGACTGGCATCCGGCGTGCGTATGCGCGTTTCGTCGCGAACATTGATGGAAACAAGTTCGGGATGTTGCCGTAACTTGTCGAGCAATCCGGTGAAGCCACGATAATAATCAAATTGTGTCAGCACCAATTTTGCCGGATGCAATTTTACGATGCCGTCGAAATCCGCGTTCGGTGCGTAATTCACGCGGTCGTAATACCAGTCGGAATGGATCGGATGCTGCACCCTCATTGCCTGCGCGTAGTATAAAAATGCGGACGAAATTACGACCGGCACGTTGGAGTCCACGAACGGTTTTAATTCGGTCTCCAAAGTTTTTTGCGTTTGCCAGTAACTATTTTTCCACGCACACGCCGCGCCCCAAGTCGTCATGCCGATGGCGCGGATGGAAACTAAAATCACGCACGCCAAAACCAAGCAGCCTATGGGAAATTTTCCTTGCGGAAATAATTTCGCTGCCAGCGCTAGTAAACCGGCGGCGAGGATGACTTGTCCGTAAATAACGTATTTGACGTAATCCGGCGCGATCAAAGTCATCGTCAGAAAAAGCGTAGCTAGTCCCATCACCAAAACGCCGGCGGCAAGAAATAACCAAGTTTCATCCACGAGCTGTTTTCGACGCATGAACGCAAACGGCAAAAAAATCAATGCCAGCAAAAACACCGGCGCGGTGCGGACAAGTTTTACGAGATCAAAAATATGTGGCGCGTGAAAGCCGCCGGTGACAGATTGTTTTTGTCCGTTTTCCAAAAAGCCCTGCCACCATAACGGTCGAAATTCGATCACGAGAAAAACTATGGCGGCGAACAAGATGGCCGTCACAAAAAAGGGAACGAAGAAAAGCTTTCTCCGCTGCGAACACCAAGCCGCCGCGACCGCCAGAAAACCAGCGCCAAAATAAAATGCGCCGACGATGATCGAAGTGTAAAGCGTCAGTAACAAACTCAAGATGATTCCGGCGTCAATCCATTCGCTGTGGCGTTTATTGAAAATTTGCCGCGCCACCAGCCAGAGCGAAAGCAGTCCGAAAATGTGCGCCAAATCTTCCGGGCGATCCGTGAAAGTATTGCCCACCAAAAGCAGCGGCAGCAGCGCGTAATTTGTTTCGTTCGGGAAAAATTTCTGCGTGATCAGCACCACCAAAATTCCGGCGACGGCAAACATCGCCAAGTGCATTGCCATGACTGAAAGCGCGCTGATGCCGAACACTGGCATCCACAGCAGCAATGCGATCTGATAAACCGGCGGGTAGATGGAAAAAACTTGGCCGCTGGAAATCGGGTAGCCCATTTCCATGCAGGGAATGACGTAGTGGCCGGTTTTCAGCCAGTTCGCCATGCCGCCGTCGAAAATGAAAGCGTCGTTTGCGGGAATCGGTTGCGCGGTGAAAACGAGCAACGCGACGCGCCAAAGCAGCACGAGACCGAGGACGAAAAATGGATTGCGCCAGTTCGATTTCATCCGCGACAGCGTAGTAGAAGTCTTGCCAGCGGCCAACTCAATCCGCCAGCATACGCGTGTGGCCGAAACCAGAAATGTTCCGCTCGCCGTTGACCTCGACGGCACGCTCATCCGCACCGACATGCTGTGGGAATCGCTCGCGCGCCGGCTGCGGCAAAATCCGCTGAGCATTTTTCAGATTTTGTTTTGGTGGATTCGCGGTCGCGCTTTATTGAAACAAAAACTCGCGGCGCGCGTCAAAATCAATCCGGCGGAATTGCCTTACAACACAAAATTTCTCGCATGGCTGCACGAAGAAAAAAAGAGCGGTCGCAAACTGGTTCTCGCGACGGCGTCGGATTTGAAAATGGCGCAACCGATCGCCGATCACGTCGGGATTTTTGACGAAGTGCTGGCGAGCAATGGCAAAACCAATCTGCGCGGCGGCAATAAAGTGCGCGTGCTCACGGAAAAATTTGGCGAACGCGGATTTGATTACGCAGGTAATTCGTCCGTTGACTTTGCGGTCTGGCGTGGATCGCGCGAAGCCGTCGTCGTCAATGCCAGCCGCCGCGTTTTGCGCCAGGCGGGAAATTGCACGAAGCTTGGTCCAATTTTTTGCGACAATTATTTTGCCTTTGAAACCGCGCAAAGTTTTTGCAACGAACTTTTCTGGCGCAGTGGTTATCTCATCGCCATTTTTGCCGGACTGCTGCTCGCGAGCGCATTTCCGAATCTCAATTTCGCCGGCTTCGCGTGGATCGCGCCGGCGCTGATGCTGTTTGCCGCGCGCGGGAAAAATTCCGGCGATACGTTTCGCGTCGGCTACGTCGCAGGAATTTCGTTCTGGCTCGCGTCACTTTATTGGCTGCTGCTGATTCCGGTGAACTGGTTTCCAATCCTTGGTTGGCTCGCGCTGGGCGCATTTATCGCACTGTATCAGGCGGTGTGGCTTTGGTTGGTTTCAAGTTTCAAGTTTCAAGTTTCAAGCTGGAGCAGCCGAACTTTGTGGACTCTCGGCGGCGCGGCGGCGTGGGTCGCGCTGGAAATGTTGCGCGCGCGTTTGTTCGGCGGTTTTCCGTGGAGCTTGCTCGGCGACTCACAATTCAAACTCGTCCCGCTGATCCAAATCGCGTCCGTCACCGG